>DKQD01000003.1:0-27233 GCA_002474345.1 Bacteriovoracaceae bacterium UBA7317 | reverse complement strand
GTCCCACTTTTGGCAAAAGAGCAAGATAGGCTAGAGAGGTTTAAGGCTTCTTTGGCACATAACCCTCTGTTATCAGTTACTCCAGGTTTGAAACTAACTTCAATAACCCATTTCGGCTTTTTCTTGTCCCAAAAATGATCATAGTCATCGATATAAACATCGTTAAGAACGGGGTCTCCAAAAACCTCTTCAAGGTTAGCCAATGAAGGAAGAGCATTGCTAGGTAAATCTAAAATATAGAAAGGAATTTCTTCATACAGAAAACCATTTTCACCAAGGATAGTTTCCTCAATAGGCTTAATTTCTAAGCGTAATAAACTCACCTGTAATCCCCTTTAAGTACTTTAAATATGGCCTCAATATAAGCAATATGCTCTAAGTGCTGTCCCCTCTTTTTAAAATCTTCAAAGCTGTCTTCTTGAAGGCGGTTGAATTTTTTTTGAAGGATAAGCTGACCGGTGTCCATTCCCTCATCAACAAAATGAACGCTTACTCCCGAAAAAGGGGCCTTCGCCTCAAAGGCCCTCTCATAGGCCCTTAAGCCTCTGAAAGATGGTAGCAAAGAGGGGTGAATGTTAATTATTCTCGAATGGCCTCTTTTTTCATCGTAAAATCTGGAAATAAAATGTGGCCCTAGTATTCTCATGTACCCTGCCAGAAGGAGCCAATGACCTCCCCACTCCTTTACCTGGCGGTATATTTCTCTTTCATGCATTGACCTTTTCATTGATTTTTTTTCAATAAGTGCCGTTGGAATATCCCAACCTTTTGCCCTCTCAAGGACTCCAGAACCCGCCTTATCACTAATGATTCCTAGGACTTCAAGACATTCCTTTTTATTTTGGAAAAAGGAAACAATATTTTCAGCATTTGTTCCCTCTCCACTCGCTAGAATAACGGCTTTCATTTTTTTTCCCAATGACCTTCTCAAAGATTAAGCGCAATATCACTTCTATAGTGAGCCCCTTCAAAATTAGTTTGGTGAACTCTTTCATAGGCCCTTTCGCGAGCTTCTTTAAGGTTTAACCCAAGACCTGTGATTCCCAAAACTCGACCACTACTATTTAAAAGTCTATTCCCTTCATTTTCCTTCATAGCACCACTTAAAAAGCAATAAGTTAAGGCCTCTTTTCTCTGATTGACTTGAGGAAAGCTGATAGGCTGTTCTAGCTTCATGTTTCTTCCCTTTTCTAAAATAGGGTAACCTTCTGAAACCATAACAACATGAACAGAGCTCTCACTTTTCATGTGAACTTTATTTTTTAAAGATGGAGGTCTTCTTTTTATAAGCTCTAACAATTCACCATCTGCAGCGGCCTTAAAAAGAGGAAATAAATCTTCTTTCACAAGGGGTAGGAGGATTTGAGCTTCTGGATCTCCCATCCTAACATTAAACTCAAGAACATTAACCACACCACTTGGGTCTATCATAAGGCCCGCAAACAGAATTCCTTTGTAATGAATTCCACGACTTTTCAACGAGTTTAAGGTTTTAGAAAAAACGTTTTCCTCAATTTCCTTTTGAAGGATCTCATTTACAAGTTCAGGGTTAGAGAAGCCTCCCATTCCGCCTGTATTGGGTCCCTCATCACAATCTTTCAACCTCTTGTAATCCCTTGCAAACCCAAGAGTTAAAAAGGAGTCGCCATCGCAAAGAGCGAAGGCTGAAATTTCTTTTCCAAAAAGTTTTTCCTCGATAACGACTTTATTATCCTTAATTACAAAGGACTCATCTTTCATAATTTTAAAAAGGACATCCCTGGCCTCATTTTCTGAGTTACAAAGAAATACCCCTTTCCCTGCCGCTAATTTGTCGGCCTTAATAACAACACCTAAATCAACCAAGCCCGATTCATTGACCTTCTCAAGGTACTCAAGTCCTTCTTCGTAAGAAGAGGCATTCTTAAATTTTGCAGTTGGGATTTCAGATTCTTTCATTAGCTGTTTAGAAAAATGCTTTGACCCCTCTAACTTAGCCCCCTCTTTTGAGGGCCCCAAAACAGAAATGCCTTTCCTTTCCAAAAAGTCGACAACACCATTTACAAGGGGAACTTCTGGACCAACAACAACAAGGTCTATTTCCTCTTCCAAGGCATAATGACCTAATTCCTCAAAATGATTTGGATTCAAATCCAGCCCTTTTATTTTCTCCGAAGGAAAGGGTGTTTTTGGATCAGGACATACATAAATTAAGCTGACTTCACTTGATTGGGCCAACTTAAAGGCCATCGCCTGCTCTCTCCCACCAGAGCCAATAATTATTATTTTATTTAAAGAGCTCACTCATCCCCCTCCGACTTATTAGACTCCAGGCTTGATATGGCCCTTACTAAATCATCTAAAGCCATGGCTTCAGGGAAAGGCACTTTTTGATAGACTTGTTTACAAACATGATTAGATAAAGTCTGATAAATCATTGAAAAAACATTTTTATGCTCTTTCTCTAAAGAAGGTGGTTCTGAATTCACTGGAAAATTAGATTTATAAAAATAGTCTTTCCAATCCTTCAGTCCTTTCGACCTTGATTCTTCTTTGGCCAATGACACATACTTGGCCCATTTTGTTTTTCTATAAGAAGTTCTTAAAATTTCTTTAGAAAGGGATTTCCCCTTATAAGTCAAACGGAGCTCATCAGGTCCCAAACTGTCGGCCAAAACAAAATTCCTTTGACCAGGAAATGGCCCTTCCTCGTTTGTGGCCCCCCACTCACATTTCCCATCCCAAAGCACAAGGTCAATTTTTTTAAAAAAGGAACGCAATTTAATGGCCACAAGCCGGTTCCACTCGATAAAAGCCGCCCATTCTCCATCACTTAGACCTGATATCTCTTGGGCTTCTCCGTAGGTTACAAAACGGTCTTCAGGCTCCCACTTGGTCGAAAACTCTATAATTGGAAAGTCCCAAAGCCCATTATCATATTGGCCATTACATAGATCTTCCATAAATTTATTTGAATAAGACTCGGGAAGAGTTTGTAAAACCTCCTCCAAGTAAGGTCTATCTTTGATTCTTTTTCGAAACGAGCTTCCTTCAGGAAGGCCAAAACGAAAAACAACTTCCAAAGGAACGAAACCTTTTAATTGAGGTTTTTTAAAACAAGAGTAATCCCAGAAACTTAAGTCATCACTCCATTTCGGTTTTTGAACTTTAAAAGGAGTAAAATCCAAATAAAGAGGACCTTTGGTTTCTAACCTTTCCCACTCTTTATTATTTTTAAGATTGATAGGCCCTTTTTCATTCCAAGCACCTTTCAAATGTGTTTTAAGTCCGTTTTTCTTCAGCCACTCTAAACAAGAATGAGTGATCGACTTCGAGTCTATATGACCAGGAAAATCATCTAATGATTCCCAAGAGTTAGAGTCTTCTAAGTAGTCATAAATGGCCAGGCTCATAAGAGCAAGACTCTTCCCTTTTAAGGGAAGCTCATCCGGCATTTTTCCCCAATCAAAAAGAGAATAATGATCGGAGAAATCAAAAAGCCAAGGAGTACATCCCTCTACACCCCTAATTTTCTTTACGGAGCCAAGTCGGTAAACATCTGGAATCATTTTATTTAAATGCTTGCTACTTTCATTACTTACAAAACTCATATTTCCTCCCTCAAATAAAAAAGAAGAGCCCTAAACTTTTTTCTAAAAAGACTCAAAGCCTCTTTTAAGCCAGCGAAGCGCATTAATGCAGTTATTCACTCCAAACCAAAGTCCTCCATTTCCAGCTAAACTAAAAAGACTTAGGGCCCTGCTTGGATTATCCACCGTCTGTTTATTCATCATTGGAACATGCAAACAATTTGGCTTTAGGACAATTTCTTTTTCTTGGTGGACTAATAGGATATTCCAGCAGTCTGGGTTATATTTATTGGTGATTTCTAATTGGATGTTTTCTTTTTCTGATAAATTGATTGTATCTTTAAGAACCTTATCAACATACTCATAGGGCTGTACAAGAGCATCAACGTAAATATTAACTCTTGTTTCTTTAGCCCATCTATCATCCCCAATGTTTTCAATAAATTTTATTATCGAATCTTCGTTGTAAGGAGCACATGTTGCTACTGGCGTACCCTTAGGCATTTGTAGCGATGTCAAAAAGGCATCAAGTCCACCAAAGCATGAGGGAAGCGGTACTCCAAAAACAGGAACTTTTGTTTGCGATGCCACACAGCCAGGCAATGCTGCGGACAATCCAGCTCCAGCAATGACATATTGTGCGTCCATTTTTTGACATAATAAGCGCAACTTTTCGGCATCTCTGTGGGCACTCAAAACTTCAAAAATAAACTCTGAATGAGGTTTTAATTTTTCCAAACACTCTTCATAAAAAACTCTGTCACTTTGACTTCCATACAACACAATACCTTTCATTTTTTCACCTACCTTTAGATCTGGATTTAAAGCTTTAATATTCTATACTTTTATATATTTGACCTAAACTATTCCTAAAATACTTTTTTCAGCCGTCCTTTTTCGGGCAAAAGCAATCCCCTCTTTGAGCTTAGTCGGATATTTTTTTGTGACACAGCCAAAACAATGGTCACGTCCATCGAAAACATTTAATAAATCACCTTCGTTGAGAAAGAAAAGGTCATTTACACCAAGAAAAGTAGTCATTTCTTGATGACTTTTTTGGTTGGCAAGCAATTCATTTTTTTCCGGGAAGTCAACTCCATAAAAGCAACCAAATTGTATTGGTGGGCAAGAAAATGCCAAAGAGAGTTCTTTGGCCCCCTTTTTCTTCAGCTCAAAGATAAGACTTTTAAGAGTCGCTCCCCTCACCAAACTATCATCAACCAAAAGAAGCCTCTTACCCTTTATCTCTGATTCCCTGACAATGAACTTTTGTTTTAAAGCAGTGCCTCTTTTATTTCCCGGTAAAATAAAAGTCCTGCCACTTTTTTGCACCTTAAGAATGCCTTCAACCATAGGTAGTTTTAAACATTCGGCCACTCCATAAGCAGCGTCAAGGCCTGTTTCCGGGATAGCCGAAACTGCGTCATAATGGTCAAAGAACTTATTCTTTTCCAATACTTTTTCCGCAAGAACCCTTCCTAAACGACGCCGGGTATTTTTAACCAACGCGCCTTGAACCTGACTTTTTGAAGAAGCGAAATAAATTCGTTCAAACATGCAGGGCGCTTCTTTTATAGGATCTTTTTTTTGATAGCCGCTAAAAGCGAGTTTGGCCGACTTGAAGGTACCATTAAAACCGATAAAAATGACTTCACCAGGTCTAACTTCTCTCTCGAATTGATAACCTATTCCTTCTAAAGCAATCGTTTCAGAAGAAAAACAAATATGACCTTTTTTATCCTTTCCATAAACGAGGGGTCTGATTCCATAAGGATCTCGGAAGGCCACAAGTCCCACATCCTCAATAATCAGAAGGAGTGCATATCCCCCCTCAACTTTTTCAGACAGCCGTCTCATACATGTTTGGATAATCAAAAATGGAGAGCGCCTATTAAAAGTTTTGGGAGAATGAGACTCTTCCATAAAAAAAGATTGAAAGAGTCGAAGCATTAATTCACCATCATTTTGACCTTTCAAGAAGGTCCTTTGTCCTTCGGAAGCCCCTTCCAGCTCTTCTTTAAGAGAAAAATAATTAACAATATTCCCGTTGTGAACAATCCCCATAGAGGGAGTTTTTTCTTTTTCCGAAGAGTTGTTAACCGCACCTTCGCTAAAATTTGTGTCAGAATGTACAGCTTGGAAAGGTGGTATATTTAACTCTGAAGGGCCTCCCACTGTTTCATACCTGGTATGACCTAGTAGAATTTGACCATCGAGCTCACAAAAATCTTTTTCAGGCAGGCCTGAAAAAACTTCTGATACAAAACCAGGGCCTTTCTTTACAACGAAGTGGTCGTTTTTTATTCGAGACGAAAGAAGCCCAGCTGCATCTTGCCCCCTATGCTGAAGAAGTTTGAGGGCCTTAACCAATTTCTTTGCGCTATTATGATTCGGTGAAACACCGTTGTGACTTGAAACTGATGATTTTTCGAAAAGGCCAATGATTCCGCACATGCCTCGCCGCCTTAATAAAGGTTGCCAAAATCGATGCCCCGATAGTGCCTTTAAGAAAGACTGTTGGCCAGTAGTTTTATAAGAAATTTTTTGGATAAAATCTTTACCGAAACTTTTAATGCTCTTTACTTGACTTTATTGTAAACTGAAAATCTTCCCCTAAAATTGCCAACTAACATCAAGAAAGACTCTATCATGCTCTGAAAAGCTGCTAATCTGACCTGCCTTTTTAGGTTCTTGTTTCTCAATGATGTCTGCCCAAATTGACATTGATAATTGATCACTCATAAAAAGCTTCATGGTCGGCTGATACCAAAGATCTTGGTTATTAAGTCCCCAAAAAACAAAAAAACTTAATTCCATCCAATCACCAAATAAAGGGAAGCTCATTTGTGAACTTACCCAGTTATAGTAAAACTCTGTAAAAGAATCATGATGGTATTGAAGGCCAAGTTGGAATTTACTCTCGGTTGAAAAGTCAAAACCGAAAACACCAATCATATTATTTAGATATTTAACAGCAAGTGTTTCTGGATCATTAACAGGTCTATTAAAATGATTTACAAAATCTAAGCGAAAAACAAAATCCCCTGTTGCAAAAGTACTACTTAATCCTGTTGAATGAATTTGTTTAAATACAGGACTCAAGGTCGTACCATTTTTTATATCCAAGGCTAAGTTTCGATTCCGGTGATAAAAGTAATAAAAGTCGACATCTAGACCAAAGTCAAAAAGATAACCAAGCCGGCCACCAATTTCCGAATCGTAAATGAGTTGAGGGGTGGCCATATCTTCTCTTTCTAGATGGGCAAAACTCGTAGGGGTTGTGTCGAAGGTATCTCCTTTAGAGGGAAATATGCTATTTTTAGGTTTTGGAATAGCGATTAATTGTCCACTAAACTTTTCTCCAAGATACTCATAATTGAGAGCAAACACAGGAATTCTCGTCCACTTTAAATCTGAAATAAAAGGATCTTCAAAATTTCTGGCATTTACAAAGTCGAGAGGATAAATACCAAAAGTTTCTCCCCACCCTATTTCCTGAAGACCAAATGTGAAAGTAGAGTTTTCTCTCACAATTTTGTACGTAGCTTCTGTCAAAGTATCTGATTTAGAGGCCTCGTCATCTAACAAAAACCTTGAGGAGATAGACACTTCTTGTGTAACCTCATCATTCCCAAAATTTTTAAAATGGGCTTTTACGTGAGCGTAGGGCCTCTTTAAAGAAAAATCATCTTCCCCATAGAGGTAGGATGATCTCATACCGAACTCACCACCAATCTTAACAGTACCTCGTTCAGCTTTTGAGACACCTATTAGAAAAAGACAACTTATAAAGGTCCAAAGAAGACCTTTTTTTGGAATCATTCAGCGAGGTTCCTCTTATTAAAAAGGGCAGTTTGAAAATCCCTTGCTTCCATCTCTTCGATTTCTATAAGTGACTTCTTATTATCATTTATAGCGTCAACTATGTTCATTTGACTAGGCCTTAAACGACCTGCCAATTTTTTATACCCCTGGTAATAAATCTTTTTTAAAAGTTTACCAGAAACACTCATCAAATGGGCCTGTCTGGGCCTGAATCCTTTTTTAGATATAAGGACCTTAAGTTGTTCATACGTTAAACCTTTCTTTTTCGCCTGTAGGTGAAGTAACCAACTCTTTTTCGTCTCTTTTAAAAGCTTTGGAGTATAGTCTCCACTCCACCTCATTCGGCTTATATCCCCATTAGCAGCTTGACCCGTTAATTTTTGAGAAAGTCCAACTCTAACACTTCTTTTTAAGTTAGGAATAAAAACCCACATATTTTCATCAAGCATCAGAAGGTTTCTTCCTCTATCCCTCTTAGGAAGAAGAGTTTTAATTAAAGTTCTATTATTACCTTTTATTGAAACGTCGAATTGACTAGGTTTCTCTTCTTCCCCTTTATTTGTAACTTTAACCTTCATAAAAAATGAGTCAGAAGGATTGCGTACTTCATCAGCTCTTTTTAAAATATCTTCTGCAGATGGACCTTCTACAGATGCTGGTAACCGACCGGAAACGTCTTCAGGAACTTCTTCAGTGACGATAGGTGCTGAAACTTTTTCTTCAGCTGCATTTTTATCACCATCTTCTTCAGAAACTTCTCCAGATACGTCTCCTATTTTTTCATCTTTTGGTGATACATCTACTTTGTCTTCCTTTATAGGTTCACTACTCGCCTCACTCTCCTTTTCTTGAGAAACCAAAGGGTTTGATAAAAAAGCAAATAACCCTAAAAATAAAAATACCCTTACGATTTTTAGCATTTGAACCTTCCTTATCCTAAACAGATCTTAAAAGATCAGATATTTTTTGATTGATAACTCTTAGAGAGGCCAAAAATGTGGCCACAAAACTCGTTACTGTCCCAATAATAAATGTCTGAACAGCCATCCATTCTTGTAACTCAATTTTAACGTGGAATTGCCTAGTTAAACCAGGCGCCGGAGGCATTAAAATACCGTCTTTTAAAAAACTTAAATTTATTGCGTATACAACAATAATACCAAAAATGGCCCCAAAAACACCAACTAAAAAACCTTCGTTACTAAAAAGCTTTAAAACCTCAATCCTACTTTCACCATTCGCCCTTAAGTTTCCTACTTCCTGACGCCTTTCAAGAATTGATGTTGAAACTGTATTAAAAATACCTAAGATAACAATGACTAAAATAATAATTTGAATAACGCCAAATTGAGCATCTAACCAGTCAACTGAGTGTTGATAATATACCTTATCCAAAACATGAAAAGGAATACTTTCCAGATCTATATCACTATCAGCAACAAAGTCTTCTATACTTTTCCATAAGCCGAGGCCTTTCATGCCTAGGGAAACGGATTCAACTTTTTTCGTATCAAGTAAAAGGTGTGCAAGGTCAAGTTGAATTCTAAAAACACTATCGTCAAACTCCTTACTGCCTGTATGAAAAATTCCTGTTACGTATGTATCAACAGCATTCATGCTTCCATAAATAGTACTTCCCAAAACAGTTATCCGATCACCAATTTTTGCATTAAGGGCCCTGGCAAGTCCTTTTCCTAAAATGATTCCTTCTTTCTCATCTGATAAATTTTTACCTTCAACAATATTAAGGGTATTAAAAAAGGAAAATTCAGCCGAACCATCGACTCCTTGACCCTTTCCACTTATGTTCATTTCCCCGTTGGTTAAAAGCGAAAAGAAATTGACTCTTGGAAAAAGAAGTTTAACACCAGGGACTTTTGAGAGGTTCTTTTTAAGCGAGTCATAATCTTCTATCCAATGCTTCCAAGGCTTCTCATAAACGGAGTTATGATAACCTTTCATATTGATTTGACCATGACCGTAGCGAGCATGAATTGTATTATCTCTATACTGGTTCATGATCCCAACATTAAATCCCTTAAAAACCAAAAGGGCACCAGTTCCTATTCCTATAGTTAAGACCATTGCTAATGTTCTTCTAAAATTTCTTGCTAAGTTTCGAAAGGCCAGTGAAAAAAGCATTACGTTAACCTCCCATCTTTTAGAATAACAAGCTCCTCAGCAAATTCATGAACCATCGTATCGTGGCTAGATAAAATAATTGAAGCCCCATATTCATCACTTAAGTTTTTAAGAAGGTTTACAATTTCTTTTCCTGTTTTTTGATCAAGGCTTGCCGTAGGTTCATCACCAATAATAACAAGAGGCCTTTTCGTCAGGGCCCTTGCCACGGCGACTCTCTGTCTTTGTCCGCCACTCATTTCAAGCGGCCTTTTATCTCTATGGTCCCAAAGTCCCACGTCCTTTAGCGCCTTATGAACAAGATCTGTACGTTCTTTTTTTGGTACACCTTGCCTTACTAGAAAAAACTCAATATTCTCCTCAGCACTTAAGACTGGAAAGAGATTGAAATGTTGAAAAATAAATCCGACCTGATTTCTTCTTATATAATTTTTGTCTTCTTCTTTTAGGTTTCTAAACCTTTTTCCTTCAAATTCAATATCTCCCCCTTGAATATCTTCAATAAGTCCAAGGACGTTAAGAAAAGTTGTTTTTCCAGAACCTGAAGGGCCCGATAGACAGTAGAATTTTCCTTTTTGAAAATCCATTGAAACCCCTCTTAAGGCCTCAATATTTACATTTCCAAAACTATAAGAAAAAGTCAGTTCCTGACAACTAAAGATGGTGTCCATAAGTCAACTTTTGTGAATAAGTTCCAAGTATCCCTTTAAAGAATACCTATTATAGCAATCATAGTAACAGGCCTCATTTTTTTAAGAAATGATGCAATTTTTTCTTCAATCTTTTAAATGCCTTAACCGATTTGAGTATAGGGAAAAGACCGTTTGATAACCCTCAAAAGGGTCAATTTATGCAAAAGATAACTATTTACCTCAACAAAAGGGCCTCCAATACATCTTATGATCATTGGAGGAAGAAAATAACTAGACAGCTTTTTAGAAGTCATCTCATTTTTAAAACACCTTCGTCCATTGAGGAACTTAATCAAAACCTTAAAGAAGACATCGAGGATAAAGTTGATGCTATCATTAGTGTTGGTGGTGATGGAACAGCAAATACGGTTATTCAAAATATAGCAAAAACAGAAGTTGGTCTACTTGTTATTCCTGCGGGCACTGCAAATGACCTTGCAAGCGAACTAAGTGACCCAAAAGATATCGAACAAATTATTCAATGTATAAGACTTGAAACTAAGAAAAAAATTGACCTCATCAATATAAATGGGCAATTTATGGCAACCAATGGTGGTATTGGTCTTGGTGGTATAGTTGCCGCTAAAATAAATGACCTCCGACAAGACTACCCCCTTTTCAAAAAAGTCATGCAACTCTCCGGAAGTAAAATTTATTCTTTATTTCTTGGTTATGAAATTTTAACCGATAAACTGGACTACTATGATCTAGAACTAAAGTCCCCTAACTTTCACTCCCATGAAAAAGCTGTTGCTGTCTTAATCAATAACCAATCTACTTTGGCCGGTTCTTTTATAGTCGCACCTGAGACAAATAATTCTGATGGATCTTTCAACGTAAGCCTGTTTACTCATCCATACAAAAAAGATCTTTTGAAAGCCCTCTTAGAGCTTTCAAACGGAAATCTGCCTCAAAATGATCCCCATTTCAAATCCTTCGAAACAAGCGAGCTAGAAATCATTAATAATAATCCTGAGAAAATGATTTCGTTTTTTGGGGATGGTGAAGTTTTTGCCCCATCAAACCGATGGGAAATCAAAGTTGAGAGAAAGGCCCTTACAGTTTATGCAGTTGATCCAAGTAAGGATCTTGTTGATTGGGTTGCAGAGGTCACATTAACGTGAAAGCTTTACTGACAGGCTCTACAGGTTTTTTGGGTGGGTATATCCTAAAGGATCTAATAGATCACTTCGATCACATTTACCTTCTCATAAGAAAACAAAGCTTACAAAAAGCAAAAGGCTTATTCCCAAATGAAAAAAAGATATCCTTCATAGTTGGGGACCTCCTGAACATGGATGTTATTGAGGATGCTAAAGAATATCAGGATATAAAAGAAGAGATTAACTCAATCATTCACATTGCAGCTTTTTATGACATAGAAGGAAATTTATCTGAATGTTATTCCCATAATGTTATTGGAACACAAAATCTTCTCTATTTTGCAGGTCTTTGCCCAAATGTAGATGTTTTTCATTATATAAGCACAATTGCTGTCAGTGGTTCACACTCAGGAACGTACTACGAAAGTGTTCTCGATGAAGGTCAATCTTTCTCCAATAGTTATGCGGAAACTAAATATTTTGCAGAATTTCAGGTTCAGAATTGGGATTTTAAAAAATCTATTAAAAGAAGAATTTATAGACTAGGAGTTATCATAGGAGACTCAAAAACAGGTCATATCCCTAAGGTTGATGGGCCTTATTATTTCACAGAGTTTCTTCTTCAAAATAAGGATAAAAAAGATATTCTAAATTCTCTGCCTGTTATCCCAATTCCTTACAACAAGGATAGTATTTTCCCTATTATTCCTGTTGATCACGCAAAATATTTTGTTATCCAGGGAATTAAAAATGATCAGGATGATTTACCTTTAAAAACATATCATGTGGTTGGTACGAATCTTCCAACAATTGATGAGTTTATTAAAGATTGTTTTAAAGCAGTTGGAATAAATCCAAAGCCGTTTCCTTTACCTAATACCAAGTTTAGTCCCCATCTGGTGGAACTTTTAGGAATTCCACGAGAACTTTTGCTCTATATGTACTCTAAATGCATTTATGATCAAAGAAATTTCAATAGAGATTTAAGGGGCGAAAAAACAAGTGATTATAATAAATACAAAGAAAACATTTTTAAACCAATTAGGGAAAAGGCCCTCGAAGGGGGTGAAGGATGAAGCACATCCTCTCCCTTGCCTATGCATCCAGAAACACAAACTTTGATAAAGTTATTGAATTTGAAGGTCAAGAAATTAGGATTACCCAATTTTCTACTGGTTTTCATTTTAATTTAACAAAAGACCTTATTAAAAAATATGATGGTGAATGTGATCTCATTTGTCTTTCAGGAATTCCACATAGAATTCACCTTCCAAGAAAAGATATAGTAAACCCAACGTCTAATCAGCTGAAATTAAGCTCAGATCAAACACCCATACTTGACGGTGAAATTCTCGAAGAGGTTTATCTTCCCTGGATGTTAAGACAAGTTTATTTAAGAGAACCTGAGCTTATTGCCAATAAAAAAATCTCTTTTTACTGCGGATCTCAATTTATTCATTGCCTTGATGTTATTAAAGAATTTGCTGGCGACATAAGGCTCTGTGACCCTTATTACTTTTTTCACCTACCAACAATTTTTAGAAATAAAAGAAGATTAGAAACGTTTTTATCCCTTTCCTCAAATCTATTAAAAAAAATGAATTTTAGAAAAAAAAATATTCCTAGTTTTTCAGAAAAAGATGTGCTCATAGGAAAAGGTCTGCGTAGATTCTTCTCTTCCCACGTATTTATAGGAACGAATTCAACTATTTCAAGTGTTGACTTAGAACATCTAAGGGGAAAAACTCTTATTATAGACTTTCTGAACCCTCTTTTAGAAAAAAAATTAAAATCTTATGGTGTAAAAAATATTATCTCGTGCCTACCTTCTCTAAAAAACTTTCCATTTTCTAGTTTTGCTCTCTATGAGGGACTTCTTCAGCTTACAAAAAATAATAATAATCCTTTAAGTGCAAGTGAAATTTTATCTTGGGTTGGAGATAGTAAACTAGGTCCAGAAATTAAAAGCTATGATAAAACATCTACACCAAATAAAAAAGAAACGTTTGCTTTTATCATCCACCCTCTTGCGGCCAAAATGCTTTTTAAGGCAAAATCTCTTAAATGGCTTAAAAGCTACTCTAAACCACTTGAAAGATCAGTTGAAAATATGGCCTCTAATTTTCCAGGTTTTTTCTATGGTAAAATTAAAGGAATCGTAAGCGAAAAAACTGGAAAAGAAGTAGAGGGTATTATTTATGCAGTTCCTGATACTCCTAGAAAACTTCTTGAGGCAGACACATCTACGATTTATAAAAAATTAGTCGACCTCTCTTATAAGGCAAGAGAAGATGGTGCTAATATCATTGGCCTTGGCGCCTATACAAAAATTGTAGGTGATGCTGGTGTCACTGTAGCAAGAAGAAGTCCTATTCCCGTTACAACTGGAAATAGTCTTTCCGCTGCTTCCACTTTATGGGCCGCAAAAATAGCTGTTCAAAAAATTGGGATAGTAAAAAAGAATGATGGAAAATGGAAAGGTAAAATTATGGTCGTCGGTGCAACAGGAAGCATTGGTGCTGTTAGTGCAAAGGTACTTGCCTCACGGTGGGACGAAGTTATTCTTGTTGCACCTAGAGGCTATAAGCTTCTTGAACTTAAAGATGAAATTGAAAATATAGACCCTACAACAAAAATTACAATCGCGACCTCACCAGAACCCGAACTCATTGGTACTTGTGACCTGATTATAACCACAACAAGTGCTCAAGGTAGAAAGATCTTAGATATTGAAATGGTGAAACCTGGTTGTGTTATTTGCGATGTGAGCCGACCTTTTGATATTCAGGAGGAAGACGCCCTTAAAAGACCGGATGTCATGGTTATAGCAAGTGGAGAAGTTCAACTTCCTGGCAATATTGATAGCAAAGTTGACCTTGGGCTTGAGGGAAATGTGGTCTATGCATGTCTTGCTGAGACAGCTCTTCTTGCACTTAATGGCACACTTGAAAACTTTACCCTTTCAAGAAATATTAATTATAAAAAGGTTTTAGAAATTGATAAAATGGCATCTGAGCATGGTGTAAGACTATCCGCAATTATGGGGCATTCGGGTTTTGTCACAGATCAAGAATTTGAATTATGTAGAGAGCACGCAATAAAAAACTTAAAAACCTGGTCAATTAAAAAAAGTGAGGATAACTCATGACCGAAAAATACTTTAAAAGTCTTAACTACTCCCTTGGAAACGAAGATACAACATTTGAAGTTGAGATGGTTAAGAAATTAAATCCTAAAAAAGTATTAGCAGTTGCTGGTAGTGGTGGTCGAAGTCTTCCTCTTTTATGTCATGGCCCTAGTGATTTATATTGCGTTGACCTTTCTAAGGAGCAGATCCATCTTACAGAGTTAAGATCAAGCTGCTACAAAGAATTTTCTCTTGAAGACTATCTTTTATTCTGGGGATACCCTCCTTATGAACCTGAAGATAACACAAGAAAGAGAAATACTCTTTTTAATGAACTTGAACTTTCAAATGATTGTAAACATTTTTTTTCAAGGCTTTACGATGAAATTAACTGGATTTCCCCCCTTTATTTAGGAAAGTGGGAAAAGACGTTTCAAGTCGTGGCAAAAATCATAAAAAAAATAATGGGAAGTCAACACGATAAACTTTTTGAATTTTCCACCATTGAAGATCAGTTGAATTATTATAAAAGAGATTTTCCGCATTTAAGATGGCGTTTTCTTGTTTTTCTTATGGGAAACAAGAGCTTTTTTAATGCTCTTCTCTATAAAGGTCACTTTATAGAAAAAAACGTTGAAGAAAGTCACTTTCAATACTACTTAAATAACTTTGACCACCTTATAAACAATATTGTCGCAAAAGAAAGCTTTTTCCTTCAACTTGTATTTCTTGGAAAAGTTATGACTAAAGAAGGTATTCCTATAGAGGCAGATCCATCAGTTTTTGATGATATAAAAAGAAGTTTAAATGAAGGAAACGCTTCGGTACACCTCGAGCAAAAAGATATTTTTGAATTAGTAAAAGAAATCGATAATATTGATTTTTTTTCTTTTAGTGATGTGCCGTCTTACTTTACAGGTAATATTGAAAAAAATTTCCTTCAAAATATAAAGCCATGTCTTTCTGCTAACAGTATTGTCGTCCTTCGTTATTACTTGCGAGTTTCCGAAGTAGATGAAACAGGATATGAAGACGTCACAAAAGATTACAAGGACCTAATAAGAAAAGAAAAAGTGGGAATGTACAGAATAAAAATACTTAAGAATATTTCTTAACGAAAAAATTAGTCCAATTAGATTAGAAGAATCTAACTTTTTCTAATTAGATTTGCAGCCATTAAAAGTGATTTAAGAGAAATAACTTGGCAACTTTTACAAATTCTAGTTGTTACCAAGCTTACACTATGATGATTCTCCTTAACACTTTTTAATTCATGCGAGACAATAAAAAACGGGCCTTTTTTAGTTCCACAAATAGAACAAGAACAAGTGCTCGCTTCATTTTCTTCCATTAATCTTTTCCCCTTTTTTTTAAATTTCATCATCCAAACTTTTTTAAGATTCGTTAATAATTATATTAACACCTAACCGTTTTTTTTTATCAACTTTAGGTAACTTATAAAAAAAAGGTAATAGTTTTAGATACTTACAATATAGTTTTTTTTATTTTAGAGTTTAGAACAAAGAAATATATTTGGAAATGTTAAGATATGGAGATAAAGTGAAAAATTTCATTAACTTACAATGCCAATAGTTTAAGTCAAAATACCTCTTATTTTTAACATTTTTATCAAAGGTTCTTTTTGAAAATCTTTATGGAAATAGCAAGTAAAATTATGCCTGAAACAGACCTTAAAACATTAGCACCTCCAACACCCAACTTTCTCGATATCCAGCCAGAGCCCCGAAGGACGGCATAAACAAAAATTAGGTTTAAAAGGACACCTAAAAGGATGTTAACTTTTTGAAATTCAGCACGTAAGGATATCAAAGTAGTCATAGTTCCAGCTCCGGCTATTAGAGGAAACGCCAAGGGAACGACCGAAGTACTTGATATTTCTGGCTCTGGCTTAAATATTACAACATTTAAAACCATTTCCATCCCTATTAAAAACATCACCAAAGAGCCTGCTAAGGCAAAGGACTGAACATCAAGAGCAAATAATTTTAATATATTTTCACCTATGTAAAGGAAGAGGATCATTAAAACGCCAGAAACTAGCGTGGCTTTTCCAGGGTTTATAACTCTATTTTTTTTTCTTAAATCAATAATAATGGGAATTGAGCCCAAAATATCAATAACGGAGAATAAAACAAGGGTCACAGAGAGAATTTCTTTAAATTGAAAAGATCCAATCATGGTTTTTCCTTTAACGTTCAAACAATCTTTAGGCCATTGGTGCATCCTCTGGTCTCTTAAACTGACTTGAATATAAATTTAAAACCTCCTCCAGCCAAGAAAAAACCGGATCTCCTGATTCTAAAATCTCAAAACAACTCAACGTTCTTGCCCAATAAAAAATTCCAGCAACAGCATAATCGCTAAAAGCTGGTGAATCTCCGCCTAAAAATGTACTCGCTGTTATTGTTTTTCTTAGGGGCTTGAGCATTACATCTTGGAAGTATTTTCTTCTCTCGTTACGTAAATCCTTGAGTTCACTAAACTTTATATCCCCCCAAAGTGAATTTATTTTATTTTCCCATGCACTCCTTCTTGTAGAATCTATCGTCAGATTTTCCTCGGCCAAGTCAACCATAATCAGAGCATAAACTTCCTCGAGCAAAACATCAAAGGCCCAAAAATCAATAAATCTAGAGGCCCCTAGCCCTGCTGATCCTCCAAAAAGACTTGGGGAATCTGTAAAGTTTCTTTCTAGGTATTTAGTAATTTGGAAAGCTCCTTTTATAACTCTTTCACCATCAATTAAAACTGGTGCCTCATTTTTCAACTCAAGAATTTCGGGTGTTTGATCCCAAGGAACCTTTATAAACTCACAATTTGCTTTTACATGGTTAATAGAAAAGCGAACCTGCCATGAAAAGGGGTCAATGGGGAACTTTCCATCTTTCACAATTTCCTTTACCTTAATCATTAAATCAATCTCCCTACACCCAAAGGCATAATGAAAAGGATACCTAAAAAAAAGCCTACTATTTATTTTACAGGTGGTTAAAAGTCCATAAAGGCTCACAATTTTGCCCCTCCACTGGCCAAACCCTTTTAAATTCAGAGAAAATAGGACTAAGAAGGAGGTCATTTGATGAATATTTACCTGGTTGGTGGGGCTGTAAGGGACAAAATATTAGGTGAAACCCCAACCGACCTAGATTATGTTGTCGTAGGGGCCACTGAAAAAGAAATGGAGAAAAAAGGCTTCAAAAGAGTAGGAAAAGCATTTCCCGTTTTTATCCACCCAAAAACTGGAAGCGAATATGCACTGGCAAGAAAGGAAATAAAAAAAGGGAAAGGTCATAAAGCTTTCATTTTTGAATTTACTCCCAATGTAACTCTTGAAGAAGACCTAATTAGAAGAGACCTGACCATTAATGCAATGGCAATGGATGAAGAATCAAAGGAGATTATTGATCCTTTTAAAGGTCAAAAAGACCTCAAAAATAAAGTTCTAAAACATGTTTCTCCTCATTTTATTGAAGATCCTCTTAGAGTTCTTAGGGTTGCACGGTTTCATGCACGGTTCCCAGAGTTCTCTATTGCCCCTCAAACTCTAGAACTTATGACAAAAATCACCCATTCAGGAGAATTAAAAACCCTCTCAAGTGAGAGAGTTTTGGAAGAATTGTCTAAAGCCTTTTTAGCGCCAAAACCATACCTGTTCTTCGAAACTCTTGAAAAATGCCAAGCCCTCAAAGAGCTCTTTGCTTCTTTAACGTCCTTAAAATCATGTAAAAACAATGATTTAAATATAAGTGACTGGGATTACTCATTTCAGATTTTGGATTTGGCCAAAGCATTTGACTTTTCTCTAGACCTCCTTTTCTCCTGTTTCTTTATGATATTTGGTAAGGCCCCTAAAAAGGCCCAAAGGGAAAAGGATATAAAAAAATTAGAGTTTTTCTTAGAAGACCTTCGTTTTCCCCAAAAGGCCAAACAACTTTGCCTTCAAACGGCCAAGCATAATAAAATAGGACATAATTTACTAGAATCATCTCCTGAAGAAATACTAGATTTGCTTAAAAAGCTCAAAGCATTTCATCAAAACCATACAATCCTACCTGATTACCTTAAGTGCATAGAAATTGAGTCCAAAATTCTTTATGGAAATGAAAATAGCTCGGAAATATCTTCTAAAATGTTTTATCTCATCAAAGAGCTTAAAACCTTAAACCTTAGCCACCTTGAATCTAAGTTTCAGGGGAAAGAACTGGGAGAAGCGATTGATAAGGCAAGAAAAGAACTTATTTTGTCTATAATCAAAAAGCCTTAACTAGGAAGCTTTTTTGTCTTGATTGTTACTTCCCTCACTTTTTTCTCGTCTGTCTAATAAATCTAGCATTGTTTTATATGGGGATATCAAGTTATGTTTTAGAATTGCATCTGTCAAATAATTCCTGGTAGGAATTTTGGAGAGAAGGAGGCTCATTTTATAAAAGTGATTAGCACACTCCTCATCTAAAAGAAGTTTGTAAACAAAGGAAACAAAAAGTGATCTCTCAGAAATCAATTTAATAACATCATCAAACTCTGGGTACATTTTAGAATATGAAACTACTTGTGAAAGCTTCGCCCTATCTAAGTTTTTTATATCACTAATCAAAAAAACGTATTTTAACAAGTTACCAAAAAGATTTTTCAAATCTTCAACTTTCTCATTTCTCATTTTTTCGAACTTCTGATCAATAACAAGAACATCAAAGTTTACAAAATAATTTAAACCCTTAGCATACTTAAGGATTATCTCAAATGCATCACTAATTATTTCAAAGCAAGTATTATTTAAGTCGAGGTCTTCGCCTATATAGTCATCTAACCTTTTTGATTCTTTTATTTTTTCGATCGCTTTATATAAAATATCTATATCTTTTAAATTTTCCAAAAGGTCTTTGAAGAAAAAATCAATCTGCTCTTCTAGATATCTTCTCGAGTGTCTTTCTTCGGAATAAGATACAAATTCTTCGAAAAAATATAGTGAGGTTTCAATTGATTTTTTTAATTGAATAACTAATTTATTTTTATCTTCTACAGGATAAATATCTTTATAAAAAGAAAACTCTAGCTGATCATTTAAGGCCCCCTGATAATAATTCTTTAATTTCGTGTAATCTTCAATTACAAAAAGAACTTTATCTAAAATTCCATTTTTATCAAAAATTGGTTTATAAACGATTTTAAGTGTCTTATCCTGATTTTTATCTCTTCCAGCATAATTTATTTCTTTAGGGAGATAATCTTCAACTAGTAAAAATTGTTTTTCATCTTCACCAAACATTAATTCGAAGGAATTTACCAAAAGACTATAATTTTCACTTTTTTTATCGTAATCAACAAATAGTATATCAAAGATACTTTTTCCCTCTATGGACTCTCCGAACAACTCTTTGGAGTAATTGGAAATCGGTGGAATCGCAATTAATTCTTCATTAATACAAAAGATAGAATGGCTTAAGCTATCGAGAATATTTTGAATATCATCAGTTCTTTCTTTAACCTCTTTATCTAATTGCCTAGCATTTTCTTTTTCAACATCTAAAAGTTTTTTTCTCCATTCACTTAAGGATATATTTTCTTTGAGCTTTAAAATATTTTGAACAAGACTTAAGCATTCTGAATCACTAAAAGGTTTTCCAAGAAGACCATCTGGTTTATCTTTCGGCTCTAAGATTTCATACTCTTCTGAGGTTTTAGAGCTCATTAGTATAAAGGGGACTCCCTTATTTCCCGGAGAATGATTAAGAATATTAAATAATTCTATTCCAGTTATATCTTTTAAATACCAATCGGATATAATTAGATCAATCTTATTTTCTTTTATAAACTCAAAAGCTTCTTTAGATGTCTTAACTTGATGTGAACTATATCCACCTTTTGAAAGTATTCCCTTAAGAAGCATTCCCATGCTATCTGAAGAATCAATAATAAGAATATCTCCTTGGCTTTTTTTATTCTTATCGCTTTTTTCTAAATCACTTTCCACCAATTTATCGTATTCTTCTTTTACTTCTTCATTTTCTTTAAAGAGATACAAATAATATTCTTTTGCCTTATAAGGCTGATAATTATTTAATAAAGGGTTTGATATATTATTTTTTATAATTTCCATTAATGATGATTCTTTAATTGGCTTAAAGGCCAAGAAATCAAACATTGTACTCAAGCCTTTTTGCTTTATATTTTTATGCTCCTTTGGTGGAACGACAAGGCCAAGCTTAGTTTCTGGATGATTCTCTTTAAATGTCTTAATGAAGGCCTCACCTTTTTGTCCAAAATGTGAAGTATCAATAATAACTAATTTAAAAACATGCTTATCTAACTGATTTTTTATACTTTCAATGCTTTTTACAAAAATAATATCGTAACTCTTCATTACATTTTTAAAGTTTTTTTCAATATTTTTATTTTCATCCAAGCTATCAACAATCAATATATCTTTTAAGATAAAATCGAAAAGGACTGGTAGTTTTTTTACAAGGCTTTTATTAACTTCATCCTCTATTGCTTGAAATAGTTTTTGTGATATTGCTTCGTTTTTTTCTAGGTAAGTGACGGGGATGTCTTTAAAATCGTTATATATTTGCTGTATAAAATCTATTTTTTCTTGAGACTCTTCAATTGAATTATCGAATATAATAGTTTTTACCCTGCTATTTTCAAGAAAGCTGAGTGCATTTTTAAATGAACTTGTAAATTGGGCCTTAAAAGAAGGCGAAATGTTGCCCTTATAAATAGGGGCTTTATCTAAATCTTTTAAAATAAAAAGAGTATCAATAACTCCTTTAAATTCAAACTCTTTAAAAGATATATTAATTATGCTTTTCTCATTATTTAACTCTTCATAATTAAATTTCCCACCCAACTTCTTTACAAGGCCGCTTGTAATCTTTAAGTCATTTTGGGCCAATTTAACCTCAGAAGATGTCTCGTCATCTAAGAGAACCGACAAGTCCTTTTTTATAAATGAGGTCCTCTTAAACATAAAACTCAGATCGGCCCTTCCTTTTGTCGTATTTATCTTTATTTCCAACTTACCAAGTTGATCAAATGTTTTATAAATATGAAAAAATATACTAAAAATTATTTTTTCCAATATCTCTATATTAGTTTCTAAAATAGGGGACCTTTTAGACTTTAATTGGATAATAATCCCTCTATTTTCAAAAGGACTTTTTATTGAGTCTATGATGTTTTCAACAAATTTTTTAAAGTTTACTGGAATTAAAATTAAATCTTCACGATCAGACTCAATTGTTTTTTGATCAATATAAGTTGTCGTTAAATGATTCATAAAAATTGCATTTTTAAGGGCCAAGGAAACTTGAGAGTCGTAAGGATACCTTTTCTCAAGCCTCATTAGTGGATTTAATACCAAAGTTAAGGGAGTCTTAATTTTGTGGGTTAAGACGTGAAAAGCCTTTTTTCTAACTTTCTCTAGCTTGATTAAATTATTATTTTTATTTTTCAATTCTTCAATTAAGGCTTTAGCATTTTCATACCTGTCTTCTGAAATTTCCTTTGCACTTTTTAGCCCCATATGTTCTTCTAGATTTTTGCTTCTTTGACCTTTCAAATAACGACTCAATATAATGAAATAAGCTGAAGTAAGCAAAACGAGCCAAGTAGAAAAAAGGTCATCGCTGCCAAAAGTTAACATTTCAAACACGTAAGGGGTTATTCCACCCAAAAGAAAAAAACAACAAAAAATAAGCGTTCTTTTTAATGAGTAAAATCCCGTCATAGGAATGAGACCTATAATTAAAATAAATAAATATATAACCCCATTAAATTCATCTGGCTGAATAAAAGAAAAGTATAAGCCTGCTAAGAGGTTTGTTATAGCAACCCAATTCAAATAGGACGATTTAAAATTATTTTTTAACTTTTTAATGAGTGGAAAAAGAGAACAGTTCAAAATAAACAAGAGGACAGGTAAAAAGTAAACATGGAGTGCCAAAGATCCCTTAGTTTTAAAAAACCAAAAAAAGGAAGCACTTGCACTTATAACAAAAAGCCATCCTGCTAACCAAAGCAGATTTAACCTCAAGATTTTTTGAGGGAGGTGTATAAATACAGAATTTTCCTTTTGCTCTTCCACAAAGGATCATTCGGTTTTTTATTCACGTATATACTTCTTAATTTTAGAAAGGGAAAAAATTACCTGCTCCAAAGATCTATTTAAACCACAAGCTTAAAGCAGGCACATAAGTCACTATCAATAAACAAACAAGCATCAAAAGGAGGAAGGAAAATGAAGCTTTATAGACTTCTGTTATTGGTTTTTTAAACCTGAAGCTACTAATAAATAAGTTAATCCCGACTGGTGGAGTAATATATCCAATCGAAAGGTTAGTTAGAAAAATTATTGCTAGATGAACAGCATCGACTTTATAAAGCTCAGCAATAGGAAGAATCAAAGGCACAACAACCATGATGGCACTGAAAATATCCATCATCGCTCCAACCATAAGGAGGAAGATGTTTAGAAAAATAAGAAACACAAGTTTACTGTCAATGAACTGCTTTATGAATTCAAAGAGCTGCATCGGTATTTCTTCATCAACTAAGTAATCTGTCACCCCAAGAGCACAACAAAGAATGAGAAGAATTGCACCTACAAGAGTCATAGACCTTTTAATCGTTCCAGGAATATCATTAATGATGTGAAGGTCTTTATAAATGAAACACTCCATAATCAAAACGTAAAAAGCCGTGAAGGCCGCAGCTTCAGAAACAGTGGTATAACCTCCATAAATTCCAACTAATACACCAACGGGAAGAAGAAGCTCCCAAAAACTCCCTTTGAAGCTATCAACAAAGTCTTTCCAAACAAACTTATGAGAGACCTTAATCTGTTCTCCCTCGGCTTCAACGATAGTATCTGGTCCAGCCGCCGCGGCGGCGGCTGCGCCCTTCTTTCCGATAATAATGGAATACAAAGAAAGAGCAGCGATAACCATAATTCCAGGCACAATACCTGCCTTAAAAAGAAGGTCAATATCAACTTTGGCGACTAGCCCATAAAGGATAATAGGTAAGCTTGGTGGAAAAAGAAGCCCCAGAGACCCTGAAGTCGTAATCAACCCAAGAGTAAACTTATCTTGGTAACCTTCTTTAGATAAAATTGGGTAAAGCAAACCACCAAGAGCAATAATCGTAACTCCGCTGGCCCCAGTGAAAGCCGTAAAAAAAGCACAAACCACCAGTGAAACAATCGCCACGCCACCAGGAAGCCAGCCTAAGGAGGCCTGAGCAAACCGGAGCATTCTTTGAGGAGATTTTGATTCGGCCATCATATAACCAGCGAAGGTAAAAAGAGGAATCGTCAGGAGCATCGGCTGAGCTGATATTTCATATATTTTAATGGCAACAGCTACAATTTCAGTGTCTGCATAGGTAAAAGCAACCATGGCCAGAAGGGCCATGACAACAAAGAGAGGAAGACCAATAAGCGCTAGGGCGATAATAACAATGTATAGTGTTGCTTCCAAAACCCCTCCTCGAGGATCTAAAAGATTCGTAACCTCTATTTATAACTGCTTTCTTTTTCAACTTTATAATTATAAATCTTCAAAGCTTTCATTTTTCACGAAGGACCTTCGGAAAAATGTACTCTAAAACACTTAACCTCTTAATCGCCTTCTGAGTTAGACTCTCCAACTGGTTGCCAAGTCGGGTTAATCAACTTCGTCAAAGACTCAATGGCAATAATAAAAAAGCGGTAGCTAATGAGACCTAGCCCAAAAGGTATAATTGAAACAAGGACCCCTCTATGAATTCCCAAAAAAACAACTTTTTCATACTTAAAGGCAGTTCCAACAAAATCAATGGCGGCTGTGATAAGCCAAATAAGAGTGAAAGCGCTCACTAGAGCAGTCAAGAATTGGAAAAAAAGAGTCAGTTTTTCTTTCCCTTGTTGTTCGGCCATCTTGTAGAAAATATCAATGGCGATGTGCTGCTTTGAACCTGTAGCAATAACCCCGCCAAGGAATGTACTCAAGAAAACCAGATGACGGATTAAAGGGTCCATCCACAAATAGGTTATACTAAACCACCTTAGGACAATTGTTAAAAGAGTCAGAAGAAGCATCCCTAGGATCGAGACAATGAGAGTGTAAAGGGACACTTTCTCAAGAAAAGTGTCCACTCCTTTTAAAACTTTATAAACCATAAAGATTCCATGGTTGGAGGGTGATGGTTTTTATTTGCCTTTTTTTGCCTTTTCTTCTGCTGCTTTCTTTTCAGCTTCAATATCAGCAGCAATTTTTGCGATGGCCCCATCGACAGTTGTTACACTTGAAGGAAGACCCACAACTCTATTGTAGTATTTAACAGCATCTTTCGAAAAGAGTTTTCCTCCAAGATTATCAATTACTTCTTGACGTATTTTTCGTCCTTCAGTGATAGAATCTTTTGGAAAATTTAAAAACTCAATCCCCTGATCTTTCATCGCCTTTAAGGCATCAAGGTTTTCTTGGACTGTTCTTTGGTTGGCCATATCTACATGCTTTTTAATAATATTTCTTACAATCGTTCTGTAATCTTTATCTGGGTTTTTTGGATCTGTTGGAATTTTATCCCAGAACTTTTGTCTTAAAAGAAGTGCGCCGACAGAATATGTCACAGGGTAATCAACAAGGTATTTGATTTTAGTTTGCCATTGAAGGGCCAAAACACCCATCGGAGAAGCGTAAGCTGTGTCAATAATTCCCGTAGAAAGAGATGTCAAAACATCCTGAAGGCCTAGTGGGACACCTACGAGCTGCATCGATGTAATAAGAGAAGCGGAAATATCATCACCTGACCAAGACCAAATCTTTTTCCCTTTTAATTCATCAATTTTTGTAACCTTCTGAGTAGAAACAAGATAGACTTTACCAATTTCAAAAAACCCTAAGTTTTTAAAGCCTCTCTTTTCAAACCCTTCGTTAAAGAGTTTTTTATTCATAACCTGAAGAGTAAACCAGGCCTTTTTTCTATCATCAAGAAAAGTAAACGGAACTTCCATAATACGAACATCACCGTTCACGTCACCAAGAGCACGACCTGTAAAAACCCCTCCATGCATAATACCGCTGTTAATTTTTCTAAGAACACTTGGCTCATCACCTGCAGAGCCTCCTAGGTAAAGCTTCAACCTAACTTTTTTATTTGTGGCTTTTCTTATTTCTTTGGCCATAGCTTCAAGGGCATTCCCCCAACTAGTCCCTTTTGGGGCCATGGAAGCAATTTTTAATTTAACTGTCTTTGAATGTCCTTGAATAGAAAAACTTAGAAGGAGAATGGCCATTACAGCTTGTACCAACGTTCTCATGAAATACACCTGCCTCTTAAATAGATTCATGTTAAAGTTTTGCTCACTGCAACCATCGCACCAAGCAAAAATAGGAAATAAACTTACCCCATTATAATTAAAATTTACCTTTTAGGAAGCCGAAACTTCCCTTAAAGAGTAAAGACTTGGAGTTGTTTAAGAGGAGTCATTAAAGTTCAGGAAAATGTTTTTTTAGAAAAGTGAGGACATCTTCATTGTCCTCTTCTAACGCCATTTGTTTGACTTTTTTTAGAGAGGCATTTTTCTCTTTTAACAAAAAGTTAACAAAGTCTAAGTTTTCGTACTCACATGCAACTTTTAGAAAATCGTCAGCGGAAACTTCATCAAAATGATTTAAAAAGATATCAACCCACTTCTTATCCTCAACATCGAGAACCGTTGAAAGAGAGTCCCAAAAATAAGGACCTTTTTTAATAACTTCTTTGAAAAGAGAAAGATCATTTTGATAAATCGCAAAATCAATGGCCGTCGTTCCGGCGTACTCATTGCTGAAAGTTTCTACTCTGGAAAGGATGTCTTCAAAGAAAAGGCGGTTTTCCCAACCGGCAATATGAATCAACATATCTTCAGGGTTAAGCCCCATCTTTAGATAAAAATAGTATTTATCCCAATTCTTTTCTTCAAGCACAGCAGAAATTTCAACAACAAAGAGCGTGCTCAGGTCCGTGACAAACTTAATGTCTATTCCAGACTCTTTGACTTTTAGATATTCTTTAAATTGGGTCTTTCTGTAGCTTATAGTTGCTTTCTTTAAAGATGATAAAGATTTTAAAAGCCCTGCGTTCCTCCAAGGAGCGTGCTCTATTGAAAGGCTTTCTATATTAGGCAGCGTCAAAAGAGGTGATAAATCAGTAAGAAAAGTCATTGAAAGATCTAGGTCAGTTTGGGCCTCTAACCATCTTGATGACTCTTCACACGTTTTCTTAGGTGATTTTTCTAAAAGGGCCCATAAAGTTTCTTTCTGGGCTTTAGAAAGTGTCTCAGGGTTTTGGCAAATTTTTAAAAAAGAAGTCTTTTTTAAACCTTCATACGTTGGATCAATCTTTGGGGCCTTCAGGCCTTCATCAAAGCAAACTTCACTTGCTCCTTCTATAGTAATCCCCGAATCTTTTGATATCCAGCAAAGTGAATCATAAAGCAGACTATAAGTCGTTTCTGCAGGTTTTTTCGTGTAAGTTTTAGAACCTGGATCATACTCCTTTCCATTACAATGAAGACCAGTTCCTCTAGAAACAAGGGCCAAAACCTTCGTTAGGCCATCAGAGTTTTTATAAAAAACAGGGCCACCACTATCTCCTGGGCAAGCGTCTGTTTCACCACCCTCCATAACAACTTCATTCGATGTATGGCTTTTTATTCTAAGTCCTGTCGTAAACTTAAGACCAAAACCGTCCTCTCTTTCCTTTCCTCTTCGTCCAAAACCAAAAAGCT
>DKQD01000123.1 GCA_002474345.1 Bacteriovoracaceae bacterium UBA7317 | reverse complement strand
AGAAAAAAGTAACTAAGAAAAAAGTAACTAAGAAAAAAGTAACTAAGAAAACAGCTTCCAAAAAAAAATAAGTTAAGTAAATAGGATATTAAAATGGAAGAAAATTATCTTCATTCTTTAGAATCGATTCCCTTGAATAAAATAGTTCGGGAGGATTATAGAAATTATCAAATCTATACCTTGATGGATCGAGCAATTCCTTATCTTCAAGATGGTTTGAAGCCAGTACAAAGAAGAATCCTTTACACTCTTTGGAAATATCAAAGTAAGGGGCTCCAGAAGGTCTCCGCTGCCACAGGCCTTGTTCTAACATTGCATCCTCATGGACCAGCTTCCATTGAGAGTGCGATTGTTAATCTTGCTCAGGATTATACTTTCTCTAATAACTACCCTTTAATTGATAAAAAGGGGTATTTTGGAGAAAGAATGGAAACTTCTCCAGCAGCTTCTAGGTATATTGAATGTAAATTGGGAGAATTGGCAAAAATTATACTATTTGATGATATGAACCAGGTAGATATGGTTTCCAACTATGACGAAAAGGTTATGGAGCCTAAGGCCCTTTATCCTAAACTTCCTATTATGCTTCTTAATGGTGCAGAGGGAATTGGAACAGGATTTTCTTCAGTCATTCCAAGCTTCAGTCATAAAGAAGTAATTGATTCTATGATAAAAATGGTTGAGACCGGGAAACCTAAAAAGCTAAAGCCTTTTGTCAACAATTATGACCAAAAGATAGAAGTAGACTCTAGAGGTAGAATTCTTTACCGCATGAAGTTTGAGCAGGTTGGAGAAAAGATATATATAACAGAAATCCCAAGAAATTATGATTCAACCAGACTTTACCGCTATTTATCGAAATTCATTGATTCAGGTTTTCTCAAAGATTTTATAGATTCCTCTGTTGATAATAAAATAAAAGTTGAGCTTATTTTTAAGCGTGGAGAGTCTCCATCACTTGATGAAGTTAAAGAAAAATTGGGCTGTAGTACTTCCCAAGTTCCAAACTATACTCTGATAACAGACGATGGAATAAAAATATTTGAAACTCCAGAAGAAATCATTGAAATATTTACCTTGAGAAGATTAGATGTAGTTAAAAAGCGTTACCAATTATTTTCTAAAGATTTAGAGGAAAAAATTAGGCTAAATAATGAAATTATTAAGTTTATTAAAAAGAAAGAGTATGAAAAAGCCACTAAATCAAAGAACAGAAAGACATTTATCGAATATTTAGAAAAGCAAAAATATATTAACAGAGACTATTTGGCAGACATGGCCATTTATCGGATGACAAAAGAAGAAGTTCAAAAAAGAGTTCTGATGGTTGAAAATGATAAGGCCAGCTTAAAAAAATATACCAAAATAGCCAACTCTTCGACTTTGATAAAAAAGAAGCTCGTAGAGGAACTTATCGAAGTAAGAGATAAGATTGATAACCTGATCAAGTCTAGAGAAAGTGAAAAAAAGAAGGTTTATAAAGAAATAGAAAAGCAGACGAAAAAGTCTACTAAGAAAGCGTCTAAAAAAGCTAAAAAAGCAAAGAAGAAAAATTAATTTTTTCAAGTGAAAAGCGTGGTTGGTAGGAACTAACCTCTTTTATTTTTAGTGCAATCGGTACACTTTTTTGATAACCTATTGCGGTGTAATACTTATATGAGATTGCTTTTCATGGAGGAAAATATATGAGTCTTACAAAAGCCGATATTGTAGAAAGAGTCTATAAAGAAGCTGGATTTTCTAAGAAAGAAGCATCCGATCTCGTAGACCTAGTCTTCAAAATTATGAAAGAAACACTTGCAAAGGGCGAGAAAGTTAAAATTTCGGGCTTTGGCAATTTTTCTATCAGAGATAAGCAGACAAGGACAGGAAGAAACCCCCAAACCGGTTCTTCTATGGAAATATCTGCTAGAAGGGTTCTTACTTTTAAGCCTTCACAAGTATTAAAAGAAGATGTCACTTCTCGATATTCACACAGGATTGATAATAATGGAGTTGAAGATAAGTCGATTCTTCCGAAAGAAGGAAGTGATCGGGCGATAAACTCTTTTATTTCAAATATTGAAGAGAGAGAAGCCTAATTTAGCTGGTCAGCTTTGTTCTTAAAAAATAATTCGGAAAATAAAAAGAATACCAAATGAAAGGTGGTCTCTCTTTAGTAAAGGTTATCCAACTTTCACTTAAAAATGTCATTTTTTTATTTTTTTGAAAAAATCAAAACAATTTGCCAACGACAATCAAATTTTTAAATGATTAAATAAGGTTAGTAAAAATGGTTTTATACGAGTGCCTTTTCAGGGAGATAAGAATGGCCAACTTAATACCTCAAACAGTCCAAGGTAAAACTTTTAAAATTAACGAAGTATGCAGTATCGCCGGTGTAAAACCTTATGTTCTGAGGTTTTGGGAAAGTGAATTTCATGAAATTTCTCCAAGAATCGATGAAAATGATATCCGTTATTATGATCATCAAGATATAGAAGCGATCTCTCTTATAAAAAAACTCCTTTTTGAAGAAAAATTGACGATAGAAAAAACTAAGCTTGAATTAAAGTTAAGAGTCGTAAAACCTGAATTAAGCCCGCATTGTCCACCTGAAATAGTAATAGACGGGCCAAAGCCTGAAGCTAAAGGGCCTATTTTTGAAAGCTCTCAAAAAGATAAAAAGATTTTTGGGTCAGATCAAAAAATCAAAACTGAAGAGGGGTTTGCTTTAAATCCAGAAGAATTAGAAAAGTTAGTTCTTGCTAAGAAAAAGTTGAATGGGATTGTCTCATTGACCAATTCTTTGAAGCAGTCTCATGATTGGGACTAAGTCTTTTTCCTGAAGCTTATCTTTTTGATGGGCTTCAAAATTTTTCAAAATATTTCCAATGTTTGAGGTGATCGCTTTATTCATTTTGAAGATATACTCTTTAAATGTTACATCAAACTGATAGAGCTTTCTTTTTTCAATAATATTCTCTATTTTAATTAAATTACTACTTAGTTCCTCTAAAACTTTTCTAGAATGGTTAAGCCATGGATTAATTTCTAACTCATGTTTTGTTAAATTTTCAGAAGTTAATTCACTTAAGTCATCAATGAATTGAAAAGCAAGGCCCATTGCTTTACCTAGTTTAAGTAGCTCAAGAGATATTCTATACTTAAATGATAAGTTATCTTTTGGGCTTTCAATGACTAAGTAACTTGTTAACAATGCAACTTGAATCAGGCGTGCTGTTTTTAGTTCATGAACTTCCTTTATCGAATCAAAGGACTTTAACGTTTCATGGCTCAGGTCTAAGACCTGGCCTTGTATTAAACCTTTAGGTCCAAGGCATCGTGTAATAATTTTGAGAATAAGGTTTAAATGTGGTGAGTAGACCTTGGAAAGAAGTTCATATGAAATGTTTAACAAGCCATCCCCTGCTAGGAGTGCTTTCCATTCTCCATAAGCCTTGTGAGCAGAGGGTTTATTCCTTCTAAAGTCATCATCATCCATGCAAGGGAGGTCATCATGTACTAAGGTGTAGGCATGGTGGACTTCAACAAAGCTTGCTAGGTATTGATGGTTTTGAGTGACTTGAAGGTTCGCTTCTTTTGATAAATCTTTAGCTATTGCATAAACAAGCTTGGGTCGAAAAAGCTTTCCAGGAGGAAGGACACAATATTCGTATACATCTTTCATCAATTGATTTGGAATGCATTGTCTTAAATGTTCTTTCAAATTTTGAGAAATTTCGTTGTGAATTGAGTCCACTTCAGGTGTCTTTTTATGCTGCTCTGTGTACATTTGGTAGCTCCTCCAGTTACAAGAACCTATCAGCTTGGAGGAGGAGTGTAAAAGCATTTGCGGTGCGTCTATTACCTAAGCTTGAAACGGGGTGACATGACAGAGCCTCTTAGGGTGAAACTAAAGTAGCCTTTTGAGTCTTTTTGTTTACCACTTAAAAATAAATTAAGAATTGGGAAATCTTTCTTGTAAAATTGTTCAGAGAAATTAATCTTCCCCTTAAGGTCATAAGTGGACCTACCAATATACCTTTGATTGACCTTCATACTTCCCTCTACTTCCAGCAAAACAGGCGAGGCGTCACTTCCAGCTTTAAAAGATTGTATGGTCAAAAGCCCTCTCCTATTCATTTTGGCTTTTAATATAAGTTTTCCAAGTGGAATTAGAGGAATGTTGAAGTTATTTACTGTTTGGGCGGGCAGCGTTATGTTGTTGGATTTTAAAGTGAATTGAGTTCCTTGAACCTTGCTGCCTTTTAAGGACATATCTCCACTAATCTTTACATCACCTTTTAAATCAACTTTACCACTTGTTATTTCTGAGAAGTCCTGGAGCCTTATTTTTGAGGACGGGTCGATATCAACTTTTGAAGAGGCAATGCTTATGGCCGGAAAAGCCCTAATGAGAGAACGACCCTTGGAGATTTCAGTTTTGAACTTTAACCCTGGAGGACTTAGTGAAGGCAAGGAAAAATTAACTTTAATATCTTTAAAAGTGAGGTTTGAGCTTGGGTTTTGAAAGCATCTACCACTTACGAGAACATTATTAATAATTAAACCGGGGTTTAAAATATTAAAATCAAGGCTTTCAAAAAGAACAGGGCAAGCCTTATTTTTTTTTAGTTCTGTTAAAATAATTGCACTGACTTTTTCTTTGAGAGGAAAATTTAATGAAAATCCTAAGATAATAAGGATAATTGCGAGGAAAAAAACAGAGATTTTTGATAAAGGAAATTCACTGTAGATTTCATCTTTTAAGTCATCCTCTAGAATAATTTTTTTTCTCATCTTATAAACTCATTCATTATTTTGTTTTAGAAAAGTGGATAACACTTATATGGCCTTTTAGGAGGCGTTCTTTTGTATCAACCTTTATACTCATATCAGATATTTTAACTTTTTCTTTTTTAACCAGTCCCGCGAGCAGCTTGGTAAGTTCTTTCGTAGAAAGATCTTTAAAGCTTATTTTCGCCTGTGTCTGACTTAACCTGCTAGTACCTTGAAGTTGACTATAGTTTCCAATGACTATTTTTTGAGAGCTAATACTGTTTGCTCTAGCAACATTTATGATTCTATTTTTAAGATCTTTTTTAGACGAGATTTTATAGGGACTTGCGATCCTATTTTCGTAGAAGGAAAGTTGCCTATTTTTGGAATCGATTGAGTAAAGAGTTTTTAGGATATCTCTCTTAAATTTGACTCTATCACCAATTTTTTTATTATTTAGAAAGATGGCGAAAACAAGCGCTATGGGTAAAAATATAATGAAAAAAGAGCTTACTTGTTTGATAATCTTTTGGACATTTTCATCAAGTGTATTGAACTGATCTAATGATTGAAGATAAAATGAACTCGATTTATAAGCATCAACTTGTTTGAATATAATTTTATCAAATTTTTTAAAGATGGATGTAAATTTGCTCATAAGGGCCTTTAATTAAATTTGAAATCAAGGTTTAGTTGTCCTTTCCTTTTGTTTAATCGAATATTTTTATCCTTGAGATTAGAGTTCATTAGAGTTTTCTCTAAGGCCTCAAGGTCTTTTAGTTTTCCGGAGGAGGACGTTTTGAAAAAAGCATTAGCTTTTCCATTTTTACTCCTAAAGCTATAGAGGTCCACTTTTTTATTTTTTGAAACTTTTAAGCTTAAATTTGATAGGGGAGAAATAGCATCTATTAGAGAGGCTACTTCTAAACTTTTTATTTCTCGTTCAATATTCTTCTTTTTCCTTAAAAGAAGTCTATGAGTGCTTTGAGGATTCTTTTTGAATTGCCTTTTTTGACTCTTTTTCATTCGAAGGCTTTTATTTTTCCTTAAAGAAGAAGAAATAATACGATCGAGACTAGCTTCTTCGTTGACAAGTAAATTCCATTCTAAAAGAACACCAATTAAAATAAAAAGGCAAACAAGTAAGACTCTGATTGAAATAAAAACAGTTGAATGGAGTGGAATATGGTCTTTGAAAGATGATGCATATTCTCCACTTAAGAAGTTAATCGGCAAGGGTTTAGCAAACGTTGAAAAAGCGAGTGTTTGGGCCATTTGGTAAGAGGATTGTTGCTCTAAAGTGAGTCCCATACTCTCTAATGTCGGAATATCATGAAATTTTAAAACTTCAACTGGAAGGTTTAAATTTTGGGAAAAGAAATTATCAATATTTGTAATTCGGCTTGTTCCACCAGTAAGAATGACTTTTTCAATATTAGAGCCTCTTGAGACTCTATAACCGAGCAGCCACTTTTTTAAGTCCATAACAAGAGGCCAAAAGATTATTTTCATTAACTTAGCAAATTCTTGTTGATCTTCGTCGACATCATCAAATTGATTTTCAGTTAAGAAAAAGCAGTTTTGATGTTTGAATATTGAAACTTCGTCCATAGGAATATCGTAGGTGTTGGAGATGTTTTCATCGACAACTTGTCCTCCGATCGTTGATATATGGTTGCTTACAATCCTTTTTTGATGAAAAAAGTAAACCTTGGTCGAGCAATGGCCTAGGTCTATAACGCAAAAGTTATTTTCTTCAATGTTCGATTTACTCATAAGGCATTGAAGAGCGGACATCTCAGAAGTGAGTATTGCAGGAATTATATTGAGTTGATCTAGGTTTTGGTAAAATTGGTCAAAATTTTGGAGGTTAGAGATATAAACAGTAGCATCTAGCCCTTCTTCTACTTTTGTAAACTTACTGACATAATGCAATTCTGGTATCGTGTAAGGAAGCTCATCATCAAGTTGAAAAGGAATCATCTGCTCAGCTTTTTTTATTTGCTTTACAGGTATGTGTAAATATCTTGTCGTAAAGAGTCTATTGGGAACTTGAAAGATAATTTTTCCTTCAAAACCATCTTTATGAACGGCATCCATTTCATCCAGGTAAGACTCTATAATCTCTGTTTGAATTTCTTCTGTTTCAACTTCCTCATCCATTGTTTCTCGAACTTCGTCTAATATGACTTCTGTAAAATGGAGGAGCCTTAGAGATTTTCTCTCTTTTTGAACTTCAAGAAACTTAATGGAGTAAGTTCCAATATCTATGGCCAAAGTATTCATGTCTTTAATTTTACCAAATTTAGCGAAAAAATATTCCGGTCAAATTATTCCATTAACTTAAGGAAAAAAGGTTATAGTTTTAAAAAATATAGACCATCCTTAAAACTTTCCTAAATTAATCTTTTTTCTTTTAGTTAGGAAGTTTTTTTTTAGATAATGTTAACTTCGACAACTCTTGGGTCAAGAATCCTTGGGGGAGGCAGTGTGGGCTTGGCCCCTTTTCTTCCACCTTTTTTCCACCGGCATAATTGCCTTTTATAGTTGAGTACTTCTTTATCAGTAGGTTCTTTAAGTGGAATGTTAATGAAGCTCTCAAGTTTATAAGTGGACTTTCCAAACTTTCCTTCAGAAATGCAGCGGAATAAATTTCCTGCCACACCAAAACTTACCTTAGCTTTTTTAAGCACCTTTTTTCTTTCTTTGTATGTGGATTCGTCCACGCCACTAAGTTCTTTAACAAGATAATTTTTAAAGTCTTCTTCTGTATTGAAAGGACTGGGCTCGATTTTGTCTTCGGGTGAGCCATCTCTGTATTTAAAGAAATCACTTAGTTGATCCTCCGATAATTCTGGAAAAAGAGCTTTTAACTGAGAGAGTGTAATCTTATTGAGATTGATAGTTGTTACTTGATGGACAGAAAGTCTATCTTTAAAAAGGTCAACAATGGCGTCAGGCCAACCTTGAAGTGTATAGAGCTCACTTATGGAAGTCATAGGTGCGTGTTTGGCTTTTACGTTCATATAGTTGGCATCAACTTCAGCTTTTTGCGATTCAGGCATATCACCATTGGCGCGCACAAAGTATTTTAGCTCTCTTATGAGTTTGAAGGCTTCTAAATCTCCATATTTATCTTCAAAATCTTCGTCTTCCTCTTTCTTTTGTTCAAGAAGATTCGCTAATGTTTTTGTTAAATCTGACTCTATAATTTCAGCTATACTTCTTTTATCATTATTTTGATCCTCTTCATCATCTTCATCTTCATCACTGCCTTCATTGTTGCTTTCATCGAAACTATCATTTCGATCATCATACCTATCATCCATCTTACACTCAAAACCTGATGGGTCCCCACCACCAGGGGATTGAGAATTAGACTTTTTCATTTTTCTTTTTAAACGAAGTGCGTTTGGATTAAGAAATCCTGTAACAGGGTTGCATTGGACAAATAGATCACCAATTATGAGAAGCTCTTTTTCAAAATCAGCAAGGGCGCTCTTTTGAAGACCACCTGCACCCTTACCCATGGGTATAGGGATTTTAAACGGTTTTGTCACAAGTCCTTCAAGCATACTAGGTGATAGTTGTTTTTTTAGGGCCTTATTCTTCTCTAGGGTATCTCTGGCTTCTTTATAAATTCTAAGTTGTGATAAAGCAAAAATGAGACCTGATTCAGCATTCAGCCTTGCTTGAAACTTTCCTCTTAAATTATCAATTTTGGTTTTATTAAGAAATGTTTCAAATTTTATTTCAGAAAGGAGGAAGGTCAAAAGAGTTATAGCGACAAGAACCATTAAAATGGCAACACCACTTTGACTTTGTGCTCTGAAAGGAAAGTTCTTCTTTATTTTATTATCCATAAATCATATTCATTTTTTAGGTTATTTTCATTAATTTTTAGAATCATCTTTTTTTGTATCGAAAATAGGCCAAAGAGGCCTTGTGACTCTTGTCGCTATTTTTTCCTGATTTCTTTTATTAACCCATTTAACAGTGACCTTTATAGATCTTAAGTTTGTTGCTTTTGGGTCATTAAGGTCTCTTAAGTTTTCAACATACTTTTCTCTTTTAGAGTCCCAAAACTCGAATTTGAGACTCTTAACAAATCTTAGTAGAATTTGTGGCTTTATTTTTGACCAGTCTATGTCCTCACGGTAAATATCATCTGGTATGTAAGTTCGAATGAGTTCGTAGGGGGCGGCTCCTTTTAGGGCCTCGATATCCTCGTCATCTGACTTTAATGTAATATTTCTTAGGGAGTACCTAACCCAAGCGTATTGAGATTGCTTTACGTTTTCAAACTTTCTTTTGTTTGAAGATGTTAGAAAAGCAAACCCTTTATCATCATCGATTAAAGGAATGGGGAGACCATCACTACTTTCTCTAGGAAACATTTTTGTTGGCCTATAAGGAAAAATTCTCGTTTGGGGGTCATTATCTTGATAAGAGTAACGATTTTGTCTTCTTTGAGGTTTTTTTGGTCCAGAAAAATAGAGTGGAGAATAGATTTGAGTTAAGTCTAAGTTCAACCTTTCCATAGCCATTTCGGTTTGAATAATTTCGTTATCCCCAACTATAATTTTGTCTTTAATCGCAGTTGCTTGGTCGGTTGAGCGAAGGACTTCTACCATAATGTAAGATAGAAGAGTAATAGAAACAATGACTTCAATAAGTGAAAGACCAGATTCTCTCTTAAAATTGGAAGGGTCATACTTTGTTTTTATCATATTGATATTTTCACTTTGGCCTTTGAGTTATAAAGCCATGTAGAAAGAGTAAATTTATTCTTAGAAATTTTGTTTTCTACAGTAACTTTGGCCTGCCAAATTAATCGCTCCATATGTTTTTTTGCAATCCCATAAATCTTTTTTTGGATAAGTGCAGCAGCACCGCCACTGCCACCTCCTTCTTCACCTTCTTCTTTTCCTGTCCCCATAATTTTTCCCATATCTGGGAGCTTAAACTGTTTGTATTCTATGGTGTATATATAATCATCAACGTTTTCAATGTCTTTATCTTCAAACTTTTTTGTTTCTGGCTTCATTGTTAAACCAGGTCCAAAAGCAGGAGGAGAAATAACAAGCTCGTTAATCTTTCTTTGACAAAGTTCTTTAAGGACGATCCTCTCTTTCATAAGAGTCGATTGAAAAAGGTTAAAGCCAATAGAAGTTCCAAAAGCAGTAAAAAATATGGTGAAGACGAAAAGAGCTATCATAATTTCAAGGAGTGAAAAACCACTTTCTTCAGTTGATAAAGCGAGCATTTTATTTTTTACTTTTCCATTCCAAAAAAATTTCATCGGCCAGGTCTCTTTGTTTATCATAAATTTCTTCTTCAGTATTCTCTTGAAGTTCAAGGGGCCTATACTCTCTTCTAAATTCTTGAATAAAAGGGTTAATTTCTACAAAAGCAACTTCTATGTCATTGCCTAATATAATAATAGCACTATCTTTTTCTCCAGTAGGGTAGGTAAAGAGTGAAGCATTCCCTTCAGTAATCAATTGGTCATAATCTGCAGTTCCAATGCCAATAAACCTTGTGTAACCACTCAACTCTTTTTCTTCTTCCTGAAACTCTTCAATTTTGTTGAACTTTCTGTCTAGTTTTTTTGCCTTTAATTCTTCTTCCTCTCTTTCACTTTCGGATAGATTTTTACCCATCCTAATTTTAGGAAGAACAAAAGAGCCTTCAGGTCCATATTGAAGGGAATAACTTTGATTAGGATTTTCTTCATTTCCAAGCTTTATTTGAAGTCTTATAAGAGTATTTCTTAAAGCCGCTTCACTTCCTGAAAAACGTATGGCCCTCTCCATATTGTTCAGGCCTTCATTTATATTTCTTCTAGGATTACTGATGTTGACAATTAAGGTGCCATAAAGACCAGCTGCTATAGCGAGGGCGATCAAAATTTCGAGGAGTGAGAACCCTTTTTGATCTTTAAGCAGCTGGTTCATAGAGTTTACTTACCTCTTCTTCTTCTTTTTTTACGGAAAGGGATGTCAGCATCTTGATCTTCTCCACCCTCTTGCTTATCAGCACCGAAAGATAAAAGAGAAAACTTTTTTCCATTAGAAGTATATTGATATTCTCCTTCCCAAGGATCCAGAGGAATCTCAGCGTCTTCACCAACATAACCACCAGTATTGTAGTTAGTACATTCTCTTCCCGTCGTTGGTTTTTCTTCTAAAGCAAGAAGACCTTGTTCCGTTGTAGGGTAGACATTGCAGTCAGCTTTGTAAGATCTAAGCATATTAGCAATATTCCCCATTTGTGTTTTAGCCGTGCTCACTCTTCCTTTATGCATACTTTCAAACATTTTTCCCGCAACAAAAGTACCAGCACCAGCTAGTAGTGCGAGAGCAATAAGAATTTCTAAAAGTGAAAAACCCTTTTCGCTCTTAGATACAGTTTTTTTGATTTCTGTGTTTGTTTCCGGTCTCATTCTTTCTATCTCCTTCATTGAAAACTATTTTTTTAAAGATTAAACACTTTGTAGTTCCATCATTGGCATGACAATCGCAAAAACAACAAAACCAACGATCAAGCCCATGCCCAACATCATTATAGGTTCAATGATGGAGGTTAGTCCACCGAGTTTTGCATCGACCTGCTCTTCAAAGTTTTCCGCAACAATTTGAAGCATAGGTTCTAATTCTCCTGACTTTTCTCCAAGCTTTATCATATGAGTCACCATAATAGGAAAGTGTCCACATTTGACAAGAGGACCCACCATAGAGGCACCTTCAGAAACAGAAACCCTTGCTTCATCAACAGCTGTTGCCAAGTGAACATTCGATATTAGGTTCGTAACAATTTTCATCGAAGCGAGAATTGGGACTCCTGAGTTCAGAAGTGTCGACAAAGTCGAACAAAAACGGCTTATATTAATCATTCGAGTGAGTCCTCCAACCACAGGTAGTTTGAGGAGAAGACTATCCCAGTTGGCTTTCCCTTTTTTTGTTTCAACATAACGGTTTCCAAGAAACCAAGAGGCAAAGCCGCCAAGAAATACGGCCCACCAGTAACTCTGGAGAAAATTAGAAAGCCAAATACAGATTTCTGTTTGCAGAGGTAGCTCTTTTTTCATGCTGACAAAAATTTTCGTAATTTTTGGGATAATGGCCACGAATATGATGGTCATCATAATGGCGCCACCTATCAAAATTACGAGAGGGTAGGTCATAGCGCCTTTAATTCTATTTTTGAGTTTAACCTGGCTTTCACTGAATTCTGCGAGTCTTAAAAGGACTATTTCTAAAGTACCGGATGCTTCACCAGCATCAACCATGTTTACATAAACATTTGTGAAAATTTTTGGATAATCTCCCATTGCATTTGCAAGAGAGCTCCCTTCATTAACTTTTTGCTTAATTTCAGAAAGAATGACTTTAAGTGTTGGGTTTTCTGTTTGTTCTTGAAGAGCTTGAAACGCTTCGACAATTTGAACTTTGGCCTTAATAAGTGTTGCAAGCTGCCTTGTCATGAGAGAAATGTCTTGAATATCAACGCCTGTACCAAAAGAAAACCCACTTTTCTTTTGTTTTTTTGATTTTTGCTCCTTAACTTCTAGAAGCATAATTTTCATTTGCTTTATTTTTTGTTTAGCTTGACCTTCATTTTCAGCATTGAGGTTTCCCTTGACCTCTTGTCCTTTTTTATTTAGCCCTTTGTAAGTATAGATCGCCATTATTTTACCCTAGTAAATCCTCATGCTTTAGAATCATTTTTTAGAAGCTGACTCGTCTTCTTCCTCTTCTTGGATGGCCCTAATGACTTCATCTACAGAAGTGATACCTCTAAAAATTTTATCAACCGCATCTTGCCTTAAAGTCCTCATGCCTTGTTTCATACCAAGTTTTTTAACAGAGCCTGCATCCGCTTTTTGAAGGATAAGTGGCTTGAGTTCGTCAGTAACAGTGAGAAGCTCACAAACTGTTGTTCGACCAGCGTAGCCTTTAAAGTTACATTTTGCGCAACCAACAGCTTTATAGACTGTTGCCCACTCAGGCTTTTCATCAACCTGGAGGATTTCCAGCTCTTCCGCAGTTAAATCTGCAGGCTCTTTACATTCATTACAAAGCGTTTGAATAAGTCTTTGTGCCAAGATAGCTGCGAGAGAAGAGGCAATCAAGAAGGGTTGGAC
>DKQD01000110.1:2506-2968 GCA_002474345.1 Bacteriovoracaceae bacterium UBA7317 | reverse complement strand
CCAGAGTGTTTGGGTAGAATTATTAATGTCATTGGAGAGCCAGTTGATGAGGCTGGTCCTATAGGGGCAAAAAAATTCTATAATATTCATAAGGAACCACCAACTTTTGAAAATCAATCTACTAAGCTAGAGCCTCTTTTTACTGGTATTAAGGTCATTGACTTGCTCGCACCTTATCTAAAAGGTGGAAAAATTGGTCTTTTTGGTGGAGCTGGTGTTGGTAAAACAGTTTTGATTATGGAGTTAATTAACAATATTGCAACGCAGCACTCCGGGTACTCTGTATTCGCTGGTGTTGGTGAAAGAACTCGTGAAGGAAACGATCTTTATCACGAAATGAAAGACTCAGGAGTTATTGATAAAACTGCACTTGTTTATGGGCAGATGAACGAGCCACCAGGTGCAAGAGCTAGGGTAGCACTAACTGGATTATCAGTTGCAGAATATTTTAGAGATGAAGAA
>DKQD01000110.1:1743-2160 GCA_002474345.1 Bacteriovoracaceae bacterium UBA7317 | reverse complement strand
CTTTTCTTTGTTGATAATATTTTCAGGTTTACACAAGCAGGTTCAGAAGTTTCCGCCCTTCTAGGTCGTATACCATCTGCCGTTGGTTACCAGCCTACTCTTGGAACTGAAATGGGTGTTATGCAGGAAAGAATTACATCGACAAAAGATGGCTCCATTACTTCTGTTCAAGCAGTTTATGTACCAGCTGATGATTATACCGACCCTGCTCCAGCTACGACTTTTGCTCACCTTGATGCAACTACAGAATTGTCAAGGCCTATTGCTGAGCTAGGTATCTATCCTGCTGTGGATCCCTTGACTTCATCTTCAACTATCTTAGCTCCTGAAATTGTAGGTGATGAACACTACAATACAGCTAGGGAAGTACAGGCAATCCTTCAAAAATATAAGGAATTACAAGATATTATTGCTATT
>DKQD01000110.1:0-1418 GCA_002474345.1 Bacteriovoracaceae bacterium UBA7317 | reverse complement strand
ATTATTGCTATTCTTGGAATGGACGAACTTTCTGAGGAAGATAAGATAGTTGTATCAAGAGCAAGAAAGGTTCAAAAATTCTTATCACAGCCTTTTACGGTTGCTGAGCAATTTACTGGTCTTAAAGGACAGTTTGTTGAGATTAACGATACAATATCTGCCTTTAAATCAATCCTTAATGGTGAAGTAGATGATCTTCCTGAACAAGCTTTTTATCTAGTTGGAAACCTTGATATGGTTAAAGAAAAAGCTAAGCAATTAGGAGCTTCTTAGGTTTGAGCTTTTGTTATTAATTTAAATGACTGGATTCAAAAATGAGCCATTTTAAAGTAGATATTTTAACGCCATCCAGTGTTGTTGCAAAAGGCTTGGATGCAAGTTCTGTATTAGTCCCAACGGAGAGAGGTGAAATAAATCTTTTGCCTCAACATACTCATTTAATGGCTAAGCTAGATACCGGAGCTTTACGGTTGGAGGACAATGGTGGAAAAGGGAAGTTGTTTTTTATAACCAAGGGTGTATGTAAGGTTTTGAAGGATAAAATAACTATTCTTACAGCAGCTGGAGAAGAAGACTGCGATATAAACTTCTCGAGAGCACAAAAGTCTCTTGAAGAAAGCAAGCTTAAGCTTGAGTCAACTGAAGTTTTTCAGGACGGCGAAAGAGAAGAGCTTGAGGAAAAAAATCGGAGAGCTAGAACTCGATTAGAAATAATTAAAAAATAACGATTTCTAAGCAGGCTTTAATTTCCAAGGCCTGCTTACTTTTGTCCCTTTTTATTTCATTGGTACTTGAAATTACAACAAATTAAGCGAAAATTAAATTCATGTGGATCAATATAGTTTTAAAAAAACTAATTATCGCTTTTACCTCTTTATTAATCTTTTCCTTAAAAGGTTATGGCTCTGTCTCTTTATATAGCAGTCAGTTTGAACCCTTGAAAGAGTTGCTGACTAACATTAATAAAGCAGAAGAAAATCTGTTTTTTCACTTCAATAAATTTAAAAAGGAAAACATACAACCTCTTGATTTAGATTTTCAAGATGAAGCTTATTTTGTTAGTAAAGAAATCAATGAATTGGAGTCTTACTTAGATGAGCAATTAGAAAATGAAAACGCAGTTTTTCATTTAAATAAAATAAATCCAATTGACGACAAAAGTTTGGAAAATTTTGTAAATGATGAAGACGAGGAGATTAATAAAATTCTAAACACAGAAGCTAAAAACAATAAAGCAATCGATCAAGATGAGTTAATGTTTTATGATTTTTCAAAGGAAAAAAAAAACCGATTTTAAAAAATATAAAGATAAAAAGAAAATCAGGAAAAAAGACTTTTCGTCTGCCTCAGATGAAAAAATATCTAATGTCGTTAAAATGGCCATAAAGAGAGAGCTAAGTGAACCAATACGTAAGGAT
>DKQD01000013.1 GCA_002474345.1 Bacteriovoracaceae bacterium UBA7317 | reverse complement strand
TATTGGTAAAGGTTGTATTATTGAGGCGGGAGCAGTCGTAAGAAACTCTTTAGTGGGGGACGGTACTGTTGTTAAATCCTATTCCTATTTGGATGAAGCAACGGTTTTTCAAGATGTAAAAATAGGACCTTTTGCTCATCTTAGACCTAAAACTATTGCTGAAAATTTTGTGAAGATAGGTAACTTTGTAGAAATTAAAAAGGCGACTTTATGTGAAGGGTCTAAAGTTTCTCATTTGAGTTATGTGGGAGATGCTGAGGTTGGTGAGAGGACAAATATTGGCTGTGGTTTTATAACGTGCAATTATGATGGCGCACAAAAACATTTTACCAAGATAGGAAAAGACTCTTTTGTGGGCTCAGATACTCAGATGATTGCTCCTGTTGAAATTGGTGATCGGTGCTTTGTTGCGAGCGGGTCTACTATTGGTCAATCCATGCCAAGCGGTTCTTTTGCGATTGCACGCTCCAGACAGATTACTAAAGAGGGCATGGCCAAAAAATTTATTAAAAATAAAGAAGAATTATAGAAGTGTTTCAAATTTAAATCTACGAGGGAAAGATGTGTGGAATTGTTGGACATATAGGTCATAAAAACTCGGTTCATGTAGTTCTTGAAGGTCTTAAAAGGCTAGAGTATCGCGGTTATGACTCTTCTGGAGTTTGTTTTAAAAATGAGTTTGGTAACTTAACTCTCTTTAAGAAAACTGGAAAATTACATAATTTAAAAAACCTCTTAAGAGGAGTTAATTTAAGCTCCAACTCCTGCGTGGGACACACTCGATGGGCAACTCATGGAGTTGTAAACGATCAAAATTCTCATCCACACTTGAATGATACTATATCCATAGTCCATAACGGCATTATAGAAAATGCAGCGGAAGTTAAAAAAGATTTAATTTCCGAAGGATTACAGTTTAAATCGGATACTGATTCTGAAGTTTTTTTAGGTCTAGTCCATTACAGCGTAAGACAAGGCATGAGTCTTTTTGATGCTGTTTCTCGGTCTTTTGAAAAAGTTCAAGGTAACTCAGCCTTTGTCATTCAGGAAAAAAGTTCAAATCAAATCCTAGCAATAAAAAGAGGCGCTCCACTTGTATGTGGTTTAAATTTTAAAACAAATGAAGTTATGGTTTCTTCTGATCCATATGCTCTAGTTGGTATGGTTGATCAGATATTTTTCCCGGAGGATGAAGTCGTTTGTTGTCTAACAGGAGAGAAAGATAAACCTATTACTTTTTATGAAAAAAATGGTGAATTATCTGAGAGGTATGTATCAAAAAAGCAAGAATGTGGATTAGAACCTCAAGAGAAGGGTGAATTTGAGCATTATATGCTTAAGGAAATACACGAGCAGCCTGGGCTTATTCGTTTCTTAGAAGAGTATTATTTTTTAGGTGCGGGGAAAGAGGTTTTAAAAAATGTTGAAAACGAAAAGCCTAGTCGTATACAGCTTAATGCCTGTGGAACAGCATATTATGCTGGTTTGGTTATTCGTAATTTTATTGAGTCAATAAATCGAATACCTGTTTCCGCTGAGTTGGCAAGTGAGTTTCGTTACAGAGATCCGATCTTTCAAGAGTCAGATTTGGGGCTTTTTATTAGTCAATCAGGTGAGACTGCGGATACATTGGCTGCACTTAATCTTTGCGTTGAAAGAAAAGTAAAAACTTACTCCCTTGTTAATGTTGAAGGATCTACACTTTCTAGGTTGTGTGATCAAAACCTTTTTATTAAAGCTGGTGTTGAAATAGGGGTGGCAAGTACAAAAGCATTTACCCAGCAAGTTCTTACCGGCCGTATAATGGCAGAGTCCTTAAAAGGAACACCTTCTTATGGAGAGTTGAGGACTAAGTTTTCTTTGTTGGCTCACAGGCTTGAAGTATTGCTGTCTCAAGTTGATAAAATTAAAAAGATAGCAGAAGAAATTTATAATTATAAAGGCTTCTTCTTTACAGGCAGAGGCCAATATTTTCCGATTGCTCTTGAAGGAGCACTTAAACTTAAAGAGATTGCCTACGTCCATGCTGAGGGGTATGCAGCTGGCGAACTTAAGCATGGACCAATTGCTTTAATTGACGAGGAGATGGTTAATGTCGCAATTATTGGGCCTGAGCTATTAGAAAAAGCTGTGTCGAATGTTGAGGAAATAAAAGCGAGAAGAGGAGTCATTGTTATTTTAGGACCCAAAGATAGAAAAGATCTAGAAGCTTTAAGTGACCACTATATACCTCTTAACTTTGATGGCTTAGAAGAGTTGTCACCAATTTATGTCAATGTTGCCAACCAATTACTTTCTTACTATATGGCCAAATTCAAGGGTACAGATATTGATAAGCCTAGAAATTTGGCGAAGTCTGTTACAGTTGAATGATGGTGTAAGTGGGCGTTTTATAAACTTAATAAAAACTGAGTTGTTTATTTTAAAAAATGTTGAGCTCTGACTTGTTCATTCCCTTTGTCGTTGAAATCATAACCCTTGTTGCAATGCTGTAAACTTCCATTTTGTTGATAATCTCTTATGCATTGGCCGTTCATGGGATTCGGAGGAATTTCAAACTTTTGGAGTTAGGATATAAATTTTTCAAATGAATCCTTATTTAAATAAGATCTAAAAATTCCTGGCTTTTATTAGGTCCTAATCTATTACTTTGAAGTAATTTCTTAATTATTTTACCTTTTTACAGTATAGTATTTTTCCATACTACAACTTGAAGTTTATAAATTTATTTAACAGGAGTGTCTTAAGTGTCGGTATATAAAAAAATGATTAAGTGCCTTAAGGATAAAGACCTGTCTGCCTATTTAGACCTTTTACACAAAGACTTCATTTTTGTGCGCCATCAGATGGGTGAATCAGTTCCCAAAAAAGAATGGGAAGTTACTGTTACTGGCATGTTTAATGCAATGGGAGAGGGTAAACTGACTTTTAGTGAAAACAGATGTTTGTATGAAAATAATGATATTTTAGTTATGCATAATATGGGCAGTTTCCCGGATGGAAGTAAAGAAGCTATTATGGCAGTGCATACTGTTAAGGATGGCAAGATTATAAGAACTGAAAGTGGAGCAACACCAATAAAATAGAAAAAAGTTTAAATTTTTCTATACTTTCATAATAGTCGTTTTATTTCACAGGTAGAATCTACTCTTCCGCCATGGTATAAAAGCGCGTTTGAGAATAAACAGCTCTTCTAAGGCCTTTGTCAAAAGGCCTCAATTACTAATTATTAAAAATTGAAGGTAAATTGATGATAAATCTAGAAAGCTTAAGTCAGGGTCAAAAAAGTGTGGTTTTAAAGACTGAGGGGCCTCTAATGGTTTTAGCTGGAGCTGGATCGGGTAAGACAAGGACCTTAGTAGCAAGAATAGTCTACCTTTTAGAGAATTTGAAGATTAGCCCTTTTCAAGTTTTAGCACTAACATTCTCTAATAAAGCTGCAAGAGAAATGAGGGAGAGGATTTCATCAGAAGCCAACCTTGATTTAGGTGCCTTGCAAGTGACAACCTTTCATTCCTTCTGTGCAAAAGTTTTGAGAACTGAGGCTAACTACCTTGGCTTAAGTAGAAATTTTACCATTTATGATCAAACAGAATCTAAAGCTGTTATAAAAAATATCTTGGGCAGAAAAGGAATAAGTCCTAAGGAGTTACCACCATCAGAAATTTTATACTTTATAGAAGGCTTAAAAAATAACGGTCATTATATTGGTAGAGAAGACTCATTATCTGAATTAGATGAGAAGGATGAATATTTTCCCTATTTTGAAGAATATGAAAGAGAAGTTCATAAAGCCAATGCCTGTGACTTTGGTGGATTGATTACTGGGACACTAGAACTTTTTGAAAAACATCCAACAGTTCTAGAAACTTACAAAAATAGATTTCAATATATTCTTGTTGATGAATACCAAGATACCAATAGGGCTCAATTTGAACTGGTCAAGCTTTTGGCAAATGAAAAAAAGAATATCTGTGTTGTGGGGGATGAAGATCAATCCATATATTCTTGGAGAGGAGCGGACATAAGAAATATATTAGAGTTTGAAAAGGTATTTCACGATGCTGAAGTATTGAAACTTGAACAAAATTACCGCTCTTCAAAAAATATTATAGAAGCTGCTTCTTGTGTTATTTCTCAAAATAAAATGAGAAAAGGCAAAGAAATGTGGACCGAAAATGAAAGAGGTGATTCAGTTCAAATTGTAGAATTAAAAAATGATAAGGATGAGGCAAGCTTTGTAAGTACAGAAATTAAAGAGCTCATTGAGAATAAAGATGAAAAGGTTTTATATAGAGATATCGCTGTTTTTTATAGAGCAAATTCACAATCAAGAATTGTTGAGGACTATTTAAGAAGTAATAATATTCCTTACAGAGTAGTTGGTGGAACAAAATTTTATGAAAGGAAGGAAATAAAGGACCTTCTTTCATACTTAAGATTGATTGTTAATGACAAGGATTCATTGGCCTTAAGTAGAATTATCAATACCCCTTCTCGAGGTATTGGATCGGTAACTCTAAGAAAGTTTGAAGAGGAAGCTATTAGAACAGGACGTTCTTTGTGGGAAACAATAGAAGGTTTTGTAAAAAATAGTGAGGAATATTTTCATTTAAAAATCAGTCAGAAGGTAAAGTCGAGTATTAGTGAATTTGTTAATATGATTCAAGAAGGTAAAGACTTAAATCAAAGCAAAATTTGTCCAAGTGATATTTTTGAAAAGATTCTGCACGATTCAGGTTACTTAAGTTTTCTTAAATCCAGTAAAGATTATGAATCATTGGCTAGGGTAGAAAACTTAGAGGAGTTAGTGAATGCGATTAAGCAATTTGAAAGTGGACAAAGTACTCCGACATTACTTGGTTTTTTAGAAACGATTACCTTAGATGGTAGTAGTGAAGAGAAAATTGAAGAAAAAAAGAATCTAGGAGAAGTTTCTTTAATGACAATACACGGTTCAAAGGGACTAGAGTTTAATTATGTATTCCTAGTAGGTTCAGAGGAAAATATTTTTCCCTCATTTATGAGCCTTGAAAATGGAGACCAGGGTTTAGAAGAAGAAAGAAGACTTTTCTATGTTGCTATGACGAGGGCAATGAAAAAGCTATATATTTGTTTTGCCCAAGGAAGAATGCTTCACGGTATGATGAGGTTTAATGGACCCAGTCGGTTTATCTATGAGATACCAGAGCAATTCTACTTTTGGCGGAAAAAAACGGATAACTTAAGTGAAGAAGGGTCTGAGTATGAAGACTTAAATGATTCGGATTTTAATGATAGAGAATATGATGATGAAAAAGTTTATCAAGTTGGTGATTTCCCTTCAAGTTATGAAAAGAAAAGAAAAGAATCAAGTAAATTCCCAAAAGGTATTAAAGTCCTTCATTCTTTATACGGAGAAGGTTTAGTAATTGATAATCAGGGCTTTGGGACTGAGGAAAAGGTGGTAATTGAGTTTCTTGGTGGGGAAAGAAAAAAGTTTATGGTTAAGTTCGCTCCTCTAAAAAAAATTTGAATTAAATTTTCAACAAAAAATTTTTTTTGTTAAAATCTAATTTTACAAAAAATATAGAGGAATAGAATGAAATTATTAAAATATCTTGGTGTGTTTTTAGTAATAACTTTAATATCATTCCTAGCTTTATTTTTTTATATAAAACAAGCTTTTCCTCCTGAAAAGATTAAGGAAATCACCTTAACCCAACTTAAAAAAAGCTTTCCCAAAGCTAAATTTAAAATAAATTCAATAGAGACAAGCTTATTTCTTTCGCTTAATGTCGAAGTCGCCGGTTTTGAAGTTACCGGTTCAGAGGGAAAAACTCTTTTTAAAGTTGAGAAAGTAAAAAGTAATATTCCTTTACTATCTCTTTTCCAAGATTCAAAGGCAATAGATCTAAGCTTTTATGATCCAGTAATAAACTTTAGAACTAATGGAGAAAAAAATAATTTCACTGAGACTTTTGTTGCTAAATCCGATATTAAAAATAAAGTAAGCAGTGATAAAGTAA
>DKQD01000196.1:10734-20013 GCA_002474345.1 Bacteriovoracaceae bacterium UBA7317 | reverse complement strand
CTTGATTCATCTTTTCAACTATCTTTTAAAGATGATGGAACTGGAATTGACAATGACAAAATTGGAGAAAAAGCTATAGCGAATAAAATTGTAACTAAAGAAGATTTTGAAAAGATGTTGGAATCTGAGAAAGTTGAACTCATTTTTAAAGAGGGTTTTTCCTCCAAAGAGGAAGCGAGCAAGATCTCAGGTAGAGGACTAGGTATGGACATCATCAAGAAAAATATCGAGAGTTTAGGTGGTCAAATAAAAATAAATACTAAAAAGGGACAAGGGACTGAATTTATACTAGGCTTCCCTTTTAACCTTGATGAATCCCAATAGTATATGCAGGGCATCTTATTAATAAAACTTTTCAATGCTAGTATATGCTTATGAAAGAAAAGATTGATGAACTTATCCTAGAGTCCCTTTCCTTCTACACCGCATTAACCTTGGAGCAAATTATCATGGACCTAGATCATATTAAGGTTCAAAATATACCTGAATTCAATTTGGATATCCTTGAAAAGAGAATCAAGTTCTTCGTAAAGACGAAAAGAGTCAAGGTCTTAAAGTCTAAAAATGAAGTCACATTTATTAAATTATATCCGAAAAAAAAGACGTTCCTTAAACGCTTTTTTGAGTCCCCCAAACAAAGTGTAATTAGTTTTTTTTCTAAAAATTAACTCTATAAATTTATAATTTTTAATCTGCCCCTTCCGATTTAATCTTCTATGGATCTTAAAAAATATGAGCTTAAAAAAAATTATTTATCTAAAACGCAATACTCCAATGGTTGGCTGATTTCTCTTTCATTTATTTTAATTATTATTATATTTTCCAATCTACATTGGGAAAAATATTTTGATTTTAATTTTTCACTGGAAGCTACTCATAAAGATGTTCTTTTAAAAAATAAATATTGGAAGGCCTGGACAACGACGCTTATCCATAGCGATACCACTCATCTATTATCAAATATTTCAATGCTTCTTTTTTGGGGATTTATGAGTACCGCTTATTACGGGCCTATCTTCTACCCCTTTATTTCATTTTTTATTAATGGTCTCTTAACAATTATCGTACTTAACTTTTACCCCGAAAATACTATATTAGTCGGCTCCTCTGGACTGATTTTTTTTCTTGGAGGCCATTGGATAACCCTCTATATATTTATTGACAGAAGGTTTAGTTTCCCAACAAGGTTGTTTAAAGCATTTGGAGTAGGCATTATTCTTTTCTTCCCTAGTACTTTTTCGCCCAACACTAGTTATTTAGCTCACTATTTGGGATTAATTGGCGGAATAACCTGGGGATTCTTTCACTTTTTTTACAAAAAAAATAAATTTAGAGAATATGAAAATTGGGTAGAATGCATCGACGAAGAGGTTGATATACTGGAGGATTTAGAAAACGACTTCCATAATGACTCCAATTATGATGATACAAACAAGAAAAATTACTATCACTAAATAAAATATAAGTTATACAAACCACTTTTTGAGATTAATTCTTCAATTTTTTACTTTTTTTTTTGGAAATAATTACATTTTTACTCTACTAAAACCTTATAAAAACCGACAAGAAAAATGGTTGATATTTTCTTAGAAGGTTATTATTTAATCTTGGAGAAAACGAGTGCCTCTTGATATTTTGATCGCTGATGAAGATGAAGCATGGGCGAAAAAATTAAAAGTATACATGGAAGAAGGTCCCTATAAGGTGTCATTAGCACATAATGGAAAAGAAGCTCAACTTCAAGTTTACAACAATAAATATTTCGCCGTTATTTTAAATCCATCTATTAAAAATCATAGTGGACAACAGGTCTTAACATATATCTCCAAAAATATGGAAGCTCAAACAGTTATTGTTCTTTTGGAGGACGAGTCACTTTTAAAAACAAAGGAATTATCTGAAGAAGCTCTTCATAAAAAAGGCGTCAATGATATACTCGTAAAACCGATCTTAAATCAGGAGCTAACCACACTTTTAGAATCATATCAGAGTTTAAGTGATGTCGTTTCCAATCTAAAGAAAAGAAAGGGCGTATCGGACGAACAAGAAGTTAAAGAAGCTGATAACAAATTTACTAAAGTGCATATTGATAAATTTTATCCATCACAAGCTGTTCTCTTTGATGTCTTTGTTAAAATAAATGACAACAGGTATGTCAAAATTCTTCATTCGGGTGATACCTTCTCTCAAGAAAGGATCAACAAATATAAAAAAGAAAAAAATATTGATCATCTTTATTTCAAACAAAAAGATAGGAGAAAGTACATTCAATACACAAATTTCCTGGCCAAAAAGCTCATTGATAATAAAAAAGTTTCTGCCGCATCAAAAGTAAACTTACTGTCTACTGTTTCTGAAAAGTATGTAGAAGAACTATTTCAAAATGGAGTAAAAACTAAAGTCGTTGACCAGGCAAAGGAAATAACATCCAATCTTTATAAAGTGGTTGAGGATCAAAAAGATCTTTATCAAACACTGAGGGACTTCCAAGAACTGGACCCTAGTCAATTTACTCATTCTTTTGTAACTTCTCTTTATACAAGTGCAATTGTTAAGCAGTTTCCTTGGCAATCTAAAATGACAATTGAAACAATCGCTATGGCCTCTATGTTTCATGATATCGGGAAAACAAAGCTACCTAAAAAACTTATGGATGCCAGACCTGAAGACCTTACACCAGAGGAGTTAGAAACATACTACAAGCACCCTGAATTGGGAGTTGAAATTGTTGGAAAGAATAAACTAATTAATAACTCTGTAAAACAAGTTATTCTTCAACACCACGAGTGCTATAATGGGACTGGGTTTCCCCACCAGCTTAAAGGGCAGCAAGTCTCTACTCTTGGCAACATCTTATGTCTGGTGGATGACTTTGTTCACATTATGATAAAAACCAAAAAAACACCCACAGAAGCTTTGAGATTTATTCTGACCTCTCAGGAACAAGTCTCACGATATAATTCTGTTATAGTTGAAAACTTCATCAAAGTTTTTGTAGATCCAGGCACGATTCAATCAGATGAAAATACTAGAGTAACCTCAAAAACCCCCAAGAAAAAAGCTAGTTGACCGTCTATCCCTATCAACTAAATCAAATGTTAAAATTAAACACACTCACCTATTTTTTTCTAGTAAAAACGATTTCTAACAAATTATATTTAATATTGTAAAAATATATATTAAAGAATTAAAAGATTATTGAGGATTTATGAAGAAAACTCAGCTTTTTCAAAGTATTTTTTTTATTGGAGTCTATGGTCTTTTTCTCCTTTTTTTTGCCTGTGGTAAATCAGAACTAAACTTTCAAAGTAAAGGTACTTTAACAGGTACAATCATAAATGGCTCTACATCGGACGCAATTGTAGCAGGTGCTAGAGTTACACATTTATACAACGGTGCCACTGTAGATAGTGATTTATCAGGAAATTTTTCATTTTCTGATAAGCTCTCTATAGGCACCCATTCCTTTTCGGTTAGCCATGAAGACTTTGCTTCCCAAAATATAAATATCTCCATAAAGAGTGGTTCAAATACCAAAACAATTCCCCTCCTCGAAGCAGAGGATGCGACAAATCGAATTGCAATAATCCTAACTTGGGGCTCGACTCCGAAGGACCTTGATAGTCACCTGTACGTTCCACATGGAGAGAATTCAACATACCATATTTATTACGGACAAAAAACTGACAGCAATGATTCCTCGCGCGCCAGTTTAGATGTAGATGACCAATCAGGAGACGGTCCAGAAACAGTTACTATAAAATTTGAGAATGGATCAACTAGCTATTATGAACAAAGAAATTGGCGCTATTATGTTGCAAACTACTTAATGGATGCTTCATTCGACACTGACATGGAAGTTAAAGTCTATAAAAATGGTGATTTTATTAAAAGCTATCCGGGGAAAGCGACGAGTGGAAAATACTGGCACGTTTTCGATATGGCACACGATGGCTCTCTTACTGATTATGACGATTACTCTGATTCCACACCTGACGCAATTTATGGAAGTCTGCTTTAGCAACAACCAGGCCCATCTGACTCTTGATCCTTTTGACACCTTATCCACTCATAGACCTTAGCACCCATTAAAGTACCCAATACTGGGGCCAAAAAATAAGGCCAAACTTCTAATATCCCGCCAGAAAAAAGAGCGGGCCCCAGTGACCTTGCAGGATTCATCGAAGCATTTGTAAGAGGTCCACCAACAAAAGCACAAAGGGCCACAGTTGAGCCTATAGCAATCCCGGCCAATTCACCAACCGCTCTTGAATCAGTCGCAACACTAATAATGACAAACATTAAGGCAAAACTTAAAATAACTTCAACTAAAAAGCCTACTCCCATTGATACACTGAACTCAGTAGCTCCAAACTGGTGAGAAGCTCCCCAAATTAAAAAATGAACAGAAGAAGCAAGAACTGCGCCCAAAGATTGGGAAAGGAGGTAGCCTCCAACCCTCTTTCCAGGAAACCTTCTTACACTCCAAAAGGCAATGGTAACAGCAGGGTTAAAGTGGGCTCCCGATATATGACCAAGAGCATAAATCATAATAGAAACACTTCCCCCCCAAATAATGGGTACAAAAGAACCTGCATAATTTGGGTTTACCTCGGCCAAAATCATTGAACCACACCCAAAGAAAATAAGAAAAAATGTTCCAATAAACTCGCTAATATATTGAGGAAAAACATGTTTAACTTTCATAGCTTCACCTAATAAGAATTAAATCACTCTGACTAAACAATAAAAACTTAGTAAGCTTTTATCACGGCAGACTTATTATGCATAGCACATTTTTTTTTAAAGTTTGTTACGAATAAGTGTAATTTGTTGTTTATTTGTTAATTCAACATGTATTAGCTTCCCTAAAGAAAACTTCCCTTTGCCTAAGAGCACTATTTAGATTATTGTTCCCAAAATTCAGTATTGTGCTCTTGGTCTAATTTAAGTGGAGGTCATAAAAAGATGAAAAAACTAGCCGCTCTTTTTCTTCTCGTAACAATTTTCTCTTTTAGTTCCTCTAATACGTCAGCTGTAGAAAAGTCAAAGGCCTTACCGATGACCTTAATGGCGATAGACATAATCCTTAACCCCCACTTCGAAAAAAATAAAAAACTCATAAAAAATAAGTTCCTTAAACAAATGGTGGAAGTTCTTAAAAAACAAGACATCTCTCATAAATATTTGCAAAAGGTCTTAGATAAATGGAACGCAACTGAAAAGATGGGTTCTAACGAGCTTTTTTCTCTTCGCGAAGACAATGAAAGCGACAGAGCAATTAAGGAGGAAGAAAGCACTTTTCTTGGGCCCGTTGGTAGTAACGGGGATTTCTCAGATTGGTCCTTTGATTTAAGGGCGGCTTATAAACGCAAAAAAGAAGAAAACAAAGAGAACTCTAATGATAGAAAAAATTTAGAAAATAAAGAAGCAGAAATTCGAAGACCCCTTAGCAGTGATTCAGAAAGCAGAAACTTAAAAATGCCAAGAATGGCTCTTCATGCTTATCAACTTGAGGTTTTAGATGCCAAAGATGAGTTTATGAAAGATGATATCTACTTTTTCTTCTATACGACTGATGGAGCGACAACGGTCGGTAGAGTTACAGATATTTATAAAGGCCTAAGTGCTGGTCAATCTTTCTTTTTAAGCGCAACTGATAGAGTTATTTTCCCAACTAAAGAAGTTGGTTTCCAGGCACCTCATAAACATCTTATTGTGGACTTTTCTATTATCGAATCTGATGGTGATGATATTAAAGAAATGCAAAAAATAAGTCAGGCCATCCTTCCCTTAGCGGCAAGTGCGTACGGCCTTTACGCTGGAGGAGGAATTGGAGGTGTTATATCCTCTGCAACTTCTGTTGCCTTAAGAAAAGAAGTCCAAAAATTATCGGAATCTCTTTTGGCACTAAATAATGATGACCGCCTTATTAACGAGAGTCTTATCTATTCTCCCAGAAAGCTAGAAACATTATTTTTAGAAGATGATATATTTCAATTTTTTAAAACTTATCAAGGATCCGGTCAGTTTAGTTCATGGAAATATAAACTTCATTTTAGGCTCTTTAAAGATTAGCTTTACTGCTGTTTTTCTTTAAATTCGTTGATTCTTTCTGAAACAGAGGCCATATCCGGAAATTTTTTTTTGATATGCCTAACAATTTTTTCTTTCGCCTCAAAAGCCTCCTGACTGAGAAAGCTCGTCCTTTCTTGCTCCCAAATAGAGAGTGCATGATGTATATAGAGAATTTCGTAATCAGTTAGCTCAATTTTATGGGTTTCCAATGCTAGCCCCCTTTGTTTAGAATATTGTAGCTTCCGTTTTAGAGCTTCACAAGCGATGCTCAATTAATGAAGAATTAATTCTCTTTCAAGACTTTTTTTCTCAGGTTTTAATTTTAGAATACCCAAAAAAGATGTGCCTCCCATACTTTTTTAATCAATCTTTTCATTTAGATTATTATTTTTACAAAGTGAAAAGTTTATTTTCAAACGCTTTAAATATGTTCTTAATTATAGGTAGCTTATTAAAAGAGTTATTTAGAAAAAAACAGTTAACTATTAAGAGGAATCGTCATTATCCCAAAAGACGTCATTTACTTTTTCAACAAAAGTTTGACCTTTCCTTCTTATATATCTTTCTTTTAACAAATGTTCTTCCTTGGAAGGGAGAACCCATAAACACCCATTTTCTTTTTTTGACTCTTCAAGAGGAATCCATAACCCTTTTATGGTATTAGGGTAACTATACAGATAAGTTTGATCTTGATGAGGCTTAACCTCGCCACCAAACTTTGGATTTTTAAAGATGACCATTGATTGAACAACATCGACCCCACTAAAACCAAATTTTTTTATGAGAGATTTTACTTCTCTAGAAAAAGAAAAATCTCTAAAAATATCATTTTGTAAATGCAGTCCATGACCTATTTTATTAGTAGACTCTAATTTCGAATATTTCAATCTATCATTAGAAACTGCTTCCTCCTCGAAAAAAATGGCTATTTTATCAAATGAATTATAAAAATATGAGTCTCTTGCATTATTACTTTTAGTGGTAAAAACAGATAATTCTTCGGGCGCCTCAATAGTTTCAACAATTTTTAAAACCTCATTTTTCAATTTTTTGCAAATGGAAAAAGGTAAGACGCTCCTTAACAAGTTATAGTTCATACAGATCACATCCACACTCTTTATCTATCTTATTACTTTTAATATTTATAATCGGATCGTTGTGATTTGAATACAATAAAGGTTTTTTCAAGGTCTGTAATTAATCTTTTAGATCTTGAGGGTTTTCATTATTACCTGGGACCTCAATTTCAGAAGGATTTTCAGGATTTTCAGGATCTTCAGGCTCCTCCTTTTTTTTTGGTTCAATTAGTTTTATAAAAGTATATTCTCCATTACCGTTATCTTCAATTTCAATGTTGGAAGGGACTAAATTATTGGCTTTTTTAAGACCAATATCATCTACAAAATTATTTGCTTTGGTAGGATTTTTTTTGAGATAGACACTTGCAATATCTCTTTGAATATTTTTATTCTTCTGCCTATTAAAAACATCCATTGTTAATTTCTTCTCTTCCTCTTGATTTTCAGCGACAGAAATAAGAGATGCGAACTTCATTTTATAAGCGATCTCTTTGGGATCAGCGCTGAAGAATTTATTTTCATCCTCAAGCGTCTTAATATCGGTTAATTTCATTTCCTGCTCGGGTATTCTCTTGTTCAAATTATTAAGAATAACCTCTTTCGCCTTTTCTTCCATTCCATTGATCTTTGTCAAATAGTCCATCAATTCTGCCTGCTGGATAGGTGAACCCATAAAATTATCAATATTTTCTTCAATTGACTTAAAAAGCTTTTCTGGGTTTTTCTCTGCTTCTTTATAAAATGATTCCTCTATTTCATCATTTAAGGCGTTCATAAACGGTCCGTCTTCTAAATTTATTTTCGTCATAAAATCATAAATAAAACCTGAAGCTTCACTTTTACTCATTTTCTTTTGAACTTCTTTATATTGCGGAGAAGACCTCATTTGATCAATTAGTTTTTCTTCTTTATTTGCCAAGGTTATTTTACTGTTGTTTTCTGCTTTATTGTTTAAAGTGATTTCTTTACTTTGATTTTCTAAATTTTTATTACTTTTTTGATTAATCTCCTTTCCTGCCTCTTTAAAAGACTCTTTCTTTTGAATCGTTGAAGTAATGAATTGGGAAATATCTCTTCCATAATAAAAAGAGATTGAAAAAGTTGATGAAAATATAATAACCCAAAGTATAATTTTCATTTTTCTTTACAAAAGGTAAGGTAATTTTTCTTTCTAATAATACTCCAGTTTTAAAAAATTAAATTTTTATAAATATCTTTTTTCAAAAATCACGATTTTTCAATAAAGGTTATTGAAAACCTGAATTTTTCAAAATTCTAATATTTGATAAGATTAAATAAAAAAGATAAAAATATTCAATATATTTTTTTGATTACTAGTTAATTTTTTATCAACCTTTATGAAAACACTATAAGAATCATTAAGAGGACAAAAGGGGCCTTAAATAAGGATAATGCCTCAAGTACCACAAAAAGTTTGATAGACAATTTCATTGGGTTTAGGGGGCATTGTGAAGTCAGCATTAGCTTGATTTTCTTCAAAGGGAAACTTAAATGCTTCCACCATACTTTTAAAAAAACTATAATCTTTATTAAAAGACAAATTAATTGCTCTTTCAACAAGGTGATTACGGGGAATTATATAAGGATTGACTGAATTCATTAGCTTTACGGCCTCTTCTAAAGGTTCATTTTGTTCCCCAAGCCTTTTTTTAATTTTTTGGTAGATTTCTTCCTTATTTTCTAAACTTTTAGGCAAATCACGAAAACTATTTGTGAAGTCCATTTTATTTTCTTCAAGATGTTTTAACAACTCGTTAATAAGTTCATCATCTTTTGAAGTGGCCTTAAAAATCCCCACTTTTTTTGCCATCACACCCCTCCAGGTATCTTTAAAAAAAGTTGTTAGAGTTTCGAACTCTGGTTCAAACTTTTTTTGTGCTTCCTCTTTAGAAAGACCTAATAAAGGGACAAGACAAGAAGCTAAACAGGAAAGGTTCCAAAGAGCAATATTTCCTTGATTGTGATAGCTATAACGACCATGATGATCAATAGAGCTAAAAACTTTGTCGTGAGAAAAAGTATCCATGAAAGCACAAGGTCCAAAATCTATAGTTTCACCCGCAATAGAAGTGTTATCTGTATTCATTACACCATGAATAAA
>DKQD01000196.1:0-10414 GCA_002474345.1 Bacteriovoracaceae bacterium UBA7317 | reverse complement strand
TCATTACACCATGAATAAAACCAAGACCCATCCACTTTGCAACAAGCTCCAGTTTTTTAAGTGCTACGGCCTTAAAAAATTGAAAATATTTATCGCCTTCATTTATTAACTCTGGATAATGTCTTTTGATAGCATAGTCAGCAAGAGCTTTTAGATTTCCATCGTCTTTTCGATAAGCAAAATACTCAAAAGTCCCTACCCTTATATGGCTTGAAGCAATCCTCGTTAGAGTTCCTCCGGGCAACGCCTCCTCTCTATAAACTGTTTCACCAGTTGTTACAGCTGCTAAGGCCCTCGTCGAAGGGACACCAAAAGCATACATGGCCTCACTGACTATATATTCACGTATAACAGGTCCCAAAGATGAGCGTCCATCACCGCGCCTTGAAAAAGCTGTTTGCCCAGCTCCTTTTAGCTGAAGGTCATGATATTTTTGGTTAGAGGCCAATACTTCTCCCAAAAGAATGGCCCTCCCATCACCTAACTGGGGAACGAAATGACCGAATTGATGGCCAGCATACGCCATGGCCAGCGGTCTTGATTTTTCCAAAATTTTCTTACCCGAAAAGACCTCTGCAAGCTCTTCCATAGGTGTTGAAGAAGAATCTATTCCTAAAAATGAAGCTAACTCATGGTTAAAAAGGATCAATTCAGGGTCTACTGCACTACTTGGCCGTATGAATTGCCCAAAAGCTTCTCCCAAATCTGCATAAGTATTTGTAAAATCGATTTTCATATATTCCTAATGCTTAGAGTAAATTTTAGCCCACTTTAACATATGTCAGTGTTTAAAGCATTTTAAAAGAGAAAAATTAAACTTAGATTTGTTTGAAACCCCCAAGAATTTGGGACAGTCTTTTTATTAAGGCTCACAGTTTTGCTTGCCTGAAAATCCATTCTTAAAAGAGAGAGTGTCCGGTTAACACCCCAATGGGTCCCAAGGGTTGCTCCATAGCTATAACTTTCTTTAGGTCTATATCCAGCAATGAGATTTAAATTCAAAAGGCCAACATGATAATAAGTTCCGTCCTTTTCACCAATAGGAGCACTAAATTTAACCGCGACAGAATCTGGTATATGAAGGCCAAACTCTGAAGCGAAAGACAATTTATTGTCTATTGTTACTCCATTTATATCTTGATAATCAGCAGAAAGAGATAGGTTTAACAAGTCATCTCCCTTTTGTCCCAACTCCAAGTGAATTCCGGCATTAATCAATTGCTTTAGATGACCAGGCTTTTTTAAGGTAACACCAATTTTTGTTGCCTCTTTTTCCATTTCTTTGTCTAAGTCTTTCACGACCCCCTTAATAAGAGACTTCGTATTTCCAAAAGTTGAACCCTGTGCATTTAAAATGCTTACTCCAATACCAGAATTATTATTGTCAAAAAATTGATAGTGAACACCTATGTTTTGCCCAAACGTTTCTCCATAATAGGCATTTGTATAATCAGCTAGATTAACATTAGAAGGATTTAATGTCCCCGCTTCGTAGTGGCTTTTTATCGTTTCCAACTGGGAGCTATCAGGGCTTGATAGAACCTGCGCCTGTTTTATTAAAAATGCAGAATAACCAATGGAAAGCTTGCCTAAAGAAATCGCAAATCCACTCGTAACACCTGCTCTGATCAAAGAGTTCAAAACCTTTCCATCACTTGTTGGCGAAGATGTTACAATTCCCTGGGCGAATGTCGTCAATCCAAAATAAGGTAAATAGAGCTTCAATACATTAAGGCTTCCTCCAGAAATAGTCGCATCATCCTGGTCTAAAATTTTTGAGAATTCATCCAGTGTATCAATATCTTTTTGATTTAAGCGGTCATTTATATTATTTTTAGTATTGTCATCTAAAATAAAATCAACACCGACAAAATTTATTTTCAATCCCGAATACTTAAATAAAGCTGGATTATACCAAAAATAAGACCCCTTATAAGGATAAGCCGTCATTGTTTCGGCCCTATTTAAGCCGAAATTAGAGGGAATAAGGGCAGTCGTACCTCCGAATAATTCTTGACCCTCTAAAAATAAAAAGGTCATTACAAAATAAAAAGAAACAAGAAGCTTTTTTGAAAAAAGCTCATTTACTTTTAAGATCATAGTGCTTCTTTTTCGACAAAGAGGAGCACGCTTTTAAAATCAACTAAAAAACAATTAAAAGGAGACATAATTTCCTAAAAGAAAATCCTTAATCATTTTTATAGGATATCTATATTGAAATTGAGGATGGAAATTGAGAAATACTGTTGAGTTTCTGGTAAAATAGCTCCAAAAAACCTTCACTTTCTTTTTTATAGTTCTTTAAAAGCTCTAAAAAAACTTCTTTTTGTTTTTTACTTTTTACTTTTAAAACGGCTCCTTCCTGAATTAACTTTTTGACAACTAATCTTTTATCTTTTAATAAAAATTTCACTAGAGCAGAACTTCCACCTGCATCTTCAAAGTCAATGACTCCTTTGATTTTTAATAGTCTATTGATAAATGGAATTGAATGAATTCTATTATAAAAATTCCAGAAATCACTGAAGGCTATATTGAGTGGGGTCGTTCCTATATTTTCATATTTATTTATGTAAACTCTAGGGTCAGCTCCTTGATCTAAAAGCCTAATAGCAACAGGCCACCTTTTACTTTCTACAAAGTATCGAAAGCTTCTTTGAACCTTAAAGTTTACAATAGGCTTAAGCTTTATAGAGTAAATTTTAGAAATTTTGGGAAAGAGTTCTTTCTCTCTTTCTAGTGTTTGAAAAGGTTTTTGGCAGTTTAAATTAATATAAAAAGGAAAATCTCCCTGCCTAAATTCTTCTTTGAATATGCTTAAATCAATGAGGCAATTCCCTTTTTCTCCATCCTTAAAGTCTATAGAGGTCATGATTAAAAGTTTTTTCTTAAAGAATGGAGGTCCTTTTAACCTGTTCCCCTCCTGAAATCCGCTCTTGTCTCCATTGTTTTCAAAGATCAAACCCGTATGGACTGATTCCACCTTATAACCAAAGCTCCTAAACCAATACTTAAAATAATTCATAAAAAGCTTATTTTCACTTAAACCAACCTCTTTAACCTGCCCAAACCTAAGAACACTACACCCAACAAGAATAGTCAGAGAAAATGAAGCTAAACCAATAAAAGTTAAAAGCCTAAAAAACCGCTTCTTCACGAATTTCGCCCTAAAATTAATGATATTAATAAAAAAAAATTATCCTTATCATTTTCGGCGAAGACCCAAAAAAAAAGAGGGAGTAAAAATGGCCTCCCTCTTTTTTTAAGGATTATTTAAAAAGAAAATCAGTGAATTTTTCCTAGAATCTGATCAAAGGCGTCTGAAATATTTGAAACAGTTCTATCAATATTTTTTAATTTATCGAGTCCAAAAAGACCAATACGAAATGTTTGAAAATCACTAGGCTCATCACATTTAAGAGGTACACCTGCTGCTATTTGGATATCATACTCTAAAAATTTCTTACCAGTTTTTACTCCAGGATCGTTGGTATAACTGACAATTACACCAGGGGCTTGGAAGCCTTTTGCCGCAAGACTTTTTATACCTTTTGCCTCTAACAAATCCCGTATTTTTTGACCCAAAACCTGCTGATCACTTTTGACTTTTAAGAGTCCATAATCAATTGCTTCATTCATCGCATTTCTAAAGGTTTTCAAGCTGTCGGTAGGCATAGTTGCATGATAAGCATGACCTCCTTTCTCATAGGCTTCCATAATTTGATGCCACTTCTTTAAATCGCAAGAAAAGCTGGTGCTTGTTGTAGTACTAAGTTTCTTTTTTCCTTCTTCACTCAACATAACCAAAGCACAACAAGGAGAAGCGCTCCAACCTTTTTGAGGGGCACTAATAAGAATATCAACCCCACACTTTTTCATATCAACCCAAATAGTTCCCGAAGCGATGCAATCTAAAACTAAGAGGCCACCAACTTCGTGAACAGCATCCGATACGGCGTGAATATACGAATCGGGGAGGATCATTCCCGCCGACGTTTCAACATGAGGAGCAAACACAACGTCAGGTTTAAATAATTTAATATTAGCGATGACTTCTTCAAGGGGTGCGGGAGCAAAAGAAGCCTGTTTTCCATCCTCAACAGGTGTCGCCTTTAAAACTTTACTTTCAGAAGGAATTTCTCCCATTTCAAAAATTTGAGTCCAACGATAACTAAAAAACCCATTTCTAATAACCATACATTTTTTGTTTGTAGCAAATTGCCTGGCAACAGATTCCATTCCAAAAGTTCCGCTACCCGGTACAACAACAACTGCTTCAGCATTATAAACCTTTTTTAAAGATTGAGAAATATCCTTCATCACTTCCTGAAATGATTCAGACATATGATTTAAAGAACGGTCTGTGTAGACAACAGAATATTCTAAATGCCCATTGGGGTCTATATGAGAGAGTAAACCGGCCATTCTTATCACCTCTTATTTTTCTATTCCGCTGCAACGGTCTTATAGTTAAGGGCCTTATTAAAAAAGCTCTATTTTTTAAAGGGAAGAAATCTTTACTTTGAAATCAATACTTGTCAAGAATTTTTAATGAAAGCGACTTGAGAAACAACCTTAGTCCTACTTGTAAAAGTAAAAAATCTATGTACTACTTGCTGCTTGGATTAGTTATTGAATGAGTAATTAGAATATTAAACGGTAATGGCAAACACGCTTTCCTTTTTAAAGAGACTAAAAAAAATGGAAAATACAAACACTTATAAAGATAAAGAAAATATTAAAGATAAAAAAACACGTCCTCCTAAATATACTTTACAAAAACCAGTTTTATCTTTTTCAAATTATATCTCAAGTGACCTTTTAAAAAATCTAAAAAAAGAAATGATTGAAATAAAAAGCATTCCAGGCCTTTATATGAAACCTCTTACTTCAAAAAAATCACCCTTAGAGCAAGAGGAGGCCCTCTATTTTGTATGCCGCCTTTATGATGAAGTTAAAGAAGATCTAAGAAAAATCCTTGAAAAGAGAGAAGAAGACCGCCACTTTATTGATACACAAACAAATCAGATGTCTAAAAAAAACAAAGAGTTTAAGTTTTCTTATTTGGATAAACAATATGAAACTATCATTGGAAAAAAGGATGCCCAAAAAAACGTAGTTGTTGGTCCCCTCGAAAGGCCTGTTGAAACGGCTATTTTCGAACTACCTTCCCATTTAAAAGGTCACCATGTCACCTTGTTTGGGCCTTCAGACACTCGGAAAATGTCTATCAATGCTATGAACTCTTGGCATCGTAAAGATGAAAATGAACATGAACTCGTTACCAAACTCGTAAACGAATCTAAAATCCTTCCAAAGTGGGGCGCCGATGATGAAGATTCTAAAACGCCTAATATAGATTCATTTTCTGAAGCTTGTAAAAATTTAATCAAATGCTTTGATAAAAGCCTAAAATACCAAGACAAGAAAAGTGGAAAACATTACTCTATAGAGAAAGAACAATTAGCGAAGCCGATTAAAAGACCTCCTGGGTTTGGACTGCCTTCTGGAGGGCATATTTATAAAGAAAACCCTCTTCCCCTTCACCTCTTCGATTTTGGAATGCACCTTTTTCATTGCTGGAACAACCCTGAAGCACTTACATTTTATTTTCCAAAGTTGGAAAATGAGAACGAGGCCCGCTATTTAAAAAAGCTTATTGAGACCGCAGAAGAAATGATTCAAAATTTTCAACCGAGCTATAAAAGAGGGACAATAAGAGTCCTTATTGTTTTTGAAAACCCAAGGGCGATCTTTAGAATTAAAGAAATCATTAAAGAACTCTACCCTTATTTTGCCGGTGGATCTCTTGGCTGGCATGATTATTTGGCTTCAACAGCAAGGCTATTCCGCCTAGACCCCTTCTATAGAATCCCCGTTAAAGCAGATCCTAATATCGTCATTAAACATATCAAGGCGTCCCACGACTTAGTTGCAAAAGAAGTAGGAGAAAAAGGGGGTGCTGCTATTGGTGGTATGTATGGGGTTCTTCCTTTACATGGAAATAGGGAATCTTATAGACTGGCCATGATTGGTTTTATTAAAGATATTCTTATTCAGCTGAGAAGAGGTCTTAATGGATTTTGGGTTGCTCACCCTGACTTCGTGAGACCAGGTATCGCCATTTGTTGGGCCTGGAACAAGCTCAAAAAGGAAAACAAAGAAAAAGACCTAAAAAACCTTATTAAGGTCCTTCTTCCCTCCATGCCTCAGGAACAAAAAGATCTATGGACCTTTGTTACAGAAAAAAACAATGAAAACTTAAGAAAAGACGACCCTCTTTTTAACCGTGAACTATTAGCGGCAACTATAACTAAGTCGAGCACGATCCAAAATAATGACCCTGAGGAGGTACGTTATAATATCTTTCAGGTCATCCAGTATTTGGTCGATTGGTTAAATGGAAATGGTTGCGTTGCCCTCCCGGCCACTCTCAAAAATGGGGACGGAAAGGACGTGTTTGTAAGAGTTATGGATGATTTGGCAACAACCGAGCGGTCTCGCTGGGAAGTTTGGGCGGAAATTTTCCACAAACGTTTTTCAAAAGCGGATTTCTATCAAATCCTAAAAGAGGAAATTGATTTTATCCGCTATAACCAGGAAACAGAAACTAAGAAGATACAAGTTCAATGGAATAAAAAAACTTATAAATGGTACCTAGTCAGTATAAAAATACTCACGAAACTTATGACTGATCCAAATCCAAGTGAATTCGCAACAGAGCTTCTTCTTCCTTTTACTTTTGATTTCATAAGAAATGAGAGGGATCCATGGGCAAAAGCCTATGCTAGCGATCCTAACAAGTATTCAGTTCCTGAAGAAGTAACGCTTTTGGAAAAAGAATTAAACTTGGGCCTCAACTCCCATTAAACGCAACCTAGCAATCCCTCCATCAGGGTAGACATTGAGTCGAACAAAGAGTGCCGGATATAATTCGCTTAACCTTAAAAGAAAAGATCGGTTTGATGAGAGGGGTTTCATTGGAAGAACCTCGGTCCAGTGCCCTTCATTTAAAGAAACATCCTTTCTATTTTGGATATCAATAGAAATAAAAGAAGGTGTCATTCCATCAATAAAAGCTGTATCGACGATCACCTCTTTAACCAACCCAATGGATCCAAGTCTTATAATTGCAAAGTCGTGCCCTTGACCTCTTCTCCTCTTGGTAACCCAAGCATCAAGACCGGACTCCTTTTGGACAGGTTTTTCGGGCCTTATAAGATTTTCTTTGGCCCCAAAAAAATCATCTGTGGCAAAAACCACTTTTGCGCACTGTTTTACAAGGGCAAGATTCCTCAAACCTGTTGTAGGTGTCCACACCTTTCTTTCAAAACCAAACGCCATTTAAAGATCCATTTTTTTGTTCATAGGTTTAAGCAAATAAAAATTCATTTTTTTGCAATCCCAATGAAAAAGATCAATAACAGTTCTTAAAGATTGATGCTAACACCCTCCCTATTTTTATTCCAAGTTAATTTTTTGTCAGAAAGCTCTTACATTGATATCTCTTTTAAAAAAATTTTTGTTTTAAATACCTATTTAAAGTGCTTTTTTCAAACAATCCAAAAGAAAGTCAATATTGTCTTTTCTTGAAGAATATCCCATAAGGCCTATCCGCCAGATTTTACCGGCCAAAGGGCCTAAACCAGCTCCAATCTCAAGGTTGAATTCATTTAAAAGCCTTCCCCTTACCTTAGCTTCATCTACCCCCTCCGGCACTCTTATCGCATTCAGCTGAGGAGTCCTCTCTTTTTCGTCAACTAAAAACTCAAGGTTTAATTTCTCTAATCCTTCTTTTAGTTTGAGGTGATTTTTAAAATGCCTTTCCCAACAATTTTCAAGTCCTTCTTCTTTAATGAGCAAGAGGGATTCATAAAGTGCATAAAGAGAGTTAACAGGAGCTGTATGGTGATAAGTTCTTTTTTCGCCCGTCCCCCAATAATTCTTAATTAAAGAGAGGTCCAAAAACCAACTTTGAACCGGTGTTTTTCTTTGATCAAATTTTTCAAGGGCCCTTTCACTAAAAGTTACTGGTGATAACCCAGGGATACATGAAAGGCATTTTTGAGAACCTGTATAAACAGCATCAAGCCCCCACTTATCGACTTCCAAAGGTGTTCCGACAAAGGAAGTCACGGTGTCCACAATAGTAAGACAATCATTTTCTCTTGCTATTTTTCCAATAGCTTCTGCATCAGATAAAACACCTGTTGATGTTTCTCCATGAACAAAGGAGACAATTTTAATCGCGGGATCTTTCTTTAACTCTTCCTCAACTTTTCGTGGATCGACACCACTACCCCAAGGAAACTCTAATACAACTGCTTCACCACCAATTCTCGTCACATTTTCTAACATCCTTTTGCCAAAAACACCGTTAATACAAACTAAAACCTTATCACCCGGTGAAACCAAATTGACAAAGCATGTTTCCATTCCGGCAGATCCTGGTGCTGAAACCGTATAAGTCATTTCATTTTTTGTTTTAAAAGTATATTTAAGAAGAGACTTTATCGCTTCCATTAGTTCAACAAACTGTGGATCCAAATGTCCAATTGTTTGCTTGCCTACTGCTTCTAAAATTCTGGGGTGAACATCACTCGGACCTGGGCCCATAAGAGTTCTTGGTGTTAATTCCAAAGGCATATCAATCTCCTTCAATTTTTTAAATTAAAGACCGTACGAATTCATAGGTTAAGAAAGAATAAAGTTCCATTCCTTTCTCCCTCGAAAAATAGTGAACATTAAAAATATAATACTGGTCAAAAGTTACATTAACCGTGAAGTGTCTGACAAAGATTTTTCTAAAGCAGGCACTCCAAAAACCTTAAATCGGTTAATTCCTCCATCTGGAAAAATCCTTATTCGTACCTTATCCGTTTGAATCGAGTCGCAATTAAGCCTTAAAATATTGCCGGCCCAGGCCTTCACCCTCATTTTTTTTACGATCGGCACCCAATTCCCATCAACATCACCATAAATATCAATCTCCCGTGGGCTATTATTAATAAAATAGGTAAAATCAAATTCGAAGTTTTTTATAAGCGCTTTCTTTTTAAGCCCTACAATGACCTCCTCATTATGATTTCCACGACTTCGGCTTGATTCAAGGCCATCTTCCATCCCCATAGGTTTTTCCTTTGATAGAATAAGATGAGCTGGTGAATAATGTTCATCTGTGCATTGAATAACTTTGCCACCATATTCAGTAGATGAAACGTCAACGGGTGACTTTTGATTAATACACATCCATCTTCTATCGATTACCTCAGGATCAATATCCTCAGGCCTTAAAACAATTTTCTCCTCACCTTTTGGTATCTTGGAAGAACATGCTTCAATCGAAAAACCTTCTTTATCTAAATCTTCCACAACATTTTCTGGAAGGTCTTTGACTTCCCTACTTTTATAGAGTCCTAAACGAGAAATCCCACCGTCTGGGTAACCAGACAGAGAAAGCTTCCGCCAAACTTTCTTAGAACCCTCTTTTAATTTAAACCAGTGGCTTGAATGGGGCTCGAGGGGGGATTTAGAAACAATAACCTCCCACTCCTTTTCCTTTTCATTCCAGCCAGAAAGGCTTGCAAAAGGGCATTGATTCCCATTGTGAAACTCAGTTGAAATATGAACGAGGTCAAACTGACTGGCTTCTTTTAGTGAAAAAATAACCGTTTCTTTTTCCTGAGGGTTGTGCCTTTTGCTTTCCCAGCTGTCCATAATTTTACCTTGACGTCCGAATTCATTGGCATCAAAAACTGGTTGCCTATCGCTGAATAAATTAGAGGCCCTTGCAAAACTTTGGTCTGTACAGTGAATTATTTTTGAGCCTACCGCCATGTTTTGGTGCGCGCGATTTTCTATGGCCCCTGCTCTAAAAGGCATTTCAGGTAAAATTTCCTGAAAATAACAAAGGACCATTTCTTTTAAGGCCTGACTAACAACTTCCTCCGGATCTAGCCCCTTGGTTTCTAAAACAGAGTCACCTAAATTTAGGCCATGCCATGGTATCAAAAGTTCACGGGCAACAAAACAATTCAACTTCATAGCATTGTCACTTCCGTTACTTGCAATAACAAACCCCTCTCCTTGATTGGGACCATTTATGCAGCATAAGAAAAGGCTTCGAAATCCATCATTAGCGGCGTGATGAAGAGCAATTTTATTAAGGCCTGCTCTCGCTACAAATACACCCAATCCCATTTTTGCACCAATAAAGTCGACGCTTCCCTGACACCTTTCTGAGTGGAACATAAGAACGGCGGTATTGTGATGAATTCCTCCTGAACCATCAATATTATGGAAAGCATTTATAAGATGGGAAAGAAAAAGAGCATAAGACCTTGTCGTGCACTCCCCTCCTGCAGCTAAAGCAGGAAATGTGTAAGCTCCATTTTCAATGGGAGATCCGTCATCA
>DKQD01000009.1 GCA_002474345.1 Bacteriovoracaceae bacterium UBA7317 | reverse complement strand
AAGAGGTTCTATTCTACTTTCAACTCTGAGGCATATAGGAAGGATAGGTATAAATCCAAAAGATTTCTTTAAGGAAGCTAAAACTTGTTTAGGTAAAGACTCAGTTGAAGATTACTTCCTTTTTAAAGAAGATGCAGTAACTGACTTAAAATTTATTACGGCTGATTTAAAAACAACAAATATGGTGGATCTTCCAAAAGGAACAATTGAGTTAGCTGAAAAGGGAGACCCTTTGGCAGAAATGCTAAAAATATCTTTAGACGAAGATCCTCATTACAGATACCTAAAAATTATGGACTTCTCCCAATTATTGAGAGGTTTTAATGAGGTCGTTGAGGATCAAGAGGAAGATACTGGTAAAAAAGTAAATACATTTCCTGTTGTTGCAAGAAATTATAATAGGTTGAAAGAAATTATAAGAAATCATTCAAATGAAGAGATTTCCCAGGCTTTTAATCGGTTACTTGACGTTCCAATAATTCCATCATTAGCGAAGTATAAAACTATGGTTAACGACATTTCAACAAAACTTAATAAGTCAGTTGATTATAGGGTCTCTGGTGGTGAAGTAACTATGAATAAAGATTCTTTTTACCTTTTTCAGGACGCCTTCGTTCATATCCTAAGGAATTCATTGGATCATGGAATTGAAAACCCAAGCGAGAGAGAGGAAAAAGGGAAAAACAAAAAGGGTATAATTCATATAGACTGTAATGAAATAGACCCCGAAAATATTGAGATTAAGATTTCAGATGATGGAAAAGGAATTAATGCTGAAATTATAGCAAAGAAAGCTATCGAGAAAGGTATTCATACTGAAAATGAAATTAATGGAATGTCTAAAGAAGATATAATAAAGCTGATATTTGTGCCGAGCTTTTCTCAAAAAGAGTCTGTAGATGAACTATCCGGCAGAGGTGTTGGTATGGATATCGTTGAAAAAAATATGAAAAAGTTAGGTGGGGATATCGATATAGAGACTGAAGTAGGGAAGGGTACTACATTCACTTTAAAAATTAAATCATAAATATTTAAATCAGATAACCAATAAAGTTTATAGGTTATTCTATGTAATGAAAAAAAATATTCTTATTTTTGGTACATGAGTTATTATAGAAATATATTTTTGCTATCAACCACAAAATTTGGGGAGGCCAAATGAAAAAATTTTTGATTTTGTTTTCACTTCTCGCATTCGTATCTAATACCTATGCACTAACAGACCTTAAATGGTGGACTGAAGAGTATGGTCCATACAACTACCGTGATAAGTCTACTAAGAAAATTGAGGGTATCTCAATTGAATTATTAGAAGCTACTCACAAAGAACTCGGCGTAAGTTTAACAAGAAAAAATTACAAGTTAGCTCCATGGGCAAGAGGTTACAAAGCTGCTCAAAAATCAGGAAAAATGAATGTAATTTTCTCTACTACAAGAAGTTTAGCTAGAGAGCCTATCTTTAAGTGGTTTGGTCCTGTGGCTCCTGCAACGCAATCTCTGTTTGCAATTAAAGGCACTGCTAAGCCTTCGAGTAATTCACAAATCAAAGGCTTTAAAATTGCCGTTATTAGAGATGATATCGCTCAGTTAACTCTTGAAGGTAAAGATTATGGAGTTCCTTCATCGAAACTAGTTAAGCTAGCTAAAATCAAGCCAATGTTCAAAAACGTCGCTAAAGGTAAAACAAAGTATTTTGCTTATAATGAAAACGTAGCAAAATTCAGCTTTAAAAACCTTTATGGTGGTGAGTTCGCTGGTAAATTTGAAGTTGTTTACAAGCTAGCTGAGAATGATGAGCTATGGTATGCAGTTAACAAAAGTGTTGATGATGCAACTGTTCAAGCTTATCAGGATGCTCTAGATAAAGTTAAAGCTAAGGCTTCAGTAAGAAAAGTTTTGAAAGCTAAGCATGACTTTGTTCCTGCTACAAAAGCTGAAAGTCTTTTCGCTAGCTGTGGTTTAACTGGTTCAGACCAAGCTTGTAAGAAAAAATAATTTAAATTTGATGAATAGGGCTTCACCCCTCATGGGTGAAGCCTTCTTAAATAGAAGAGAAACTTTTTCCCAACTTAAATAAGTTTAAAATCAGCATAAAATATAATCATATTGTTTTATTTTTGGCTTCTTATGTCATGTGAGGAATAAATGTCAGAAGAAATTATGGAAAGTTCTCTTGCCAAATTGAAAGAGCTTGTGCGCCAAGTTTCAATTACTAGGTTTAAGCAGTCTGCTCAAAATGATGAATACAACCTCTTAGAGGTTCCAAAAAGCTCTGAAAAGACCGTTTTTGATCATTGGATGTCCCTAATATTAATATCGGGTAAGAGTCTCAGAATAACCTTCAAGACTCATTTCAATATAAAAACTTGTCGTAAGATAGCTTCTCCCATTTACGGAAAAAAGCCCGACGATATTGCTGTAAGGCAGGCTCAGGATTTCGTTAAGGAATATGGTAACTTATCAGCAGGCTTTTTGAAAAAAATATTTGAAGAACAAGATGTAGATGTTGGGATTAGTCTTCCTCTTGTCATTAGAGGATTTGATGAAGTCTTTTTCGATAAAAGCGAAGATGAGTCTAAGTTAGAGGATTGTTGGAGACTTGACAACGGATCAACAAGCCTTGTTTGTACGTCTCTTCTTGAGGTTTACCAACCTGAAGTTATACAGGAATTGGATTTTACTATTGAAGAGGAAGAAGAAGAGGAGATAGATTTCTTATGAGCAATATCAATCAGGACCTCCAGGCCACACATAAGATTTTAACAATTATTGAGCAATCAAAATCTAATAATGATGAACTTTTAGATCATCTTCCGGGAATTTTCTGCATCATAGATGAAGAAGCTAAAATCCTTCGAGGTAACCTAGAGTTATCTAATATTTTCAATATAGATCTAGAAGATTTAATTGAAAAAGACTTTAGTACAATTTTTTCTAAAGAGATCTGGAAGATTTTTAAAGGGAAAATAGATGCTCTTGATGGAAAAAGTGATGAACTTCAGTTTGAACTAGAAATCCATAAAGAAGGAGACGATGAAAGTAAATCCTTTTATTGGTATATTTCAAACTTTTCAAGTGGCAAGGAAAATAAGAAGAAATTTTATAGTATTGTTGGTGAAGATATTTCCGAGCTAAGGAAAAAAGAAAAGCAGTTAATGGAAATTTTCTCTAGTATACCTCTAGGAATTTTAACTATAGGACCTAATAAAAAAATAGAACCACAATATTCACAATTCACTGAGTACCTCCTAGATAATAAAGAGTTACAAGGAAAAGATTTAGAAAGTACTATTTTTAAAGAGACATTGGAAGATTGTGAGCCTGAGGTAAGGGAAGGAGTTAATAATATTATTGGCTCAATTGGAGAAAATGATCTAATTTTCGAATCATTGAAATCAACATTTCCTTCTAAAATTTGGTATCCAATAAAAGATAATTTAGATGGTGGAAGATGGATCGGTTTAACTTATCAACCCGTTGTATACAGTGGAGTAGTTAAAAGAATACTTGTCATTTGCGAAGATAGAACTAAGATCATTCAAAGCGAAGAAGCCTTAAAAGATTCCCAAATGCTTGAAGACAAAAGTATAGCTAGAATTCTTCAAATCAAAAAGTCGGATCAGAGTATGCTCCCTCTTTTCATGAAGGAAATTGAGGAATTAGTTTCTCGATTATCGGCCCTTCATAAAGAGGAAGATTCTAAAGAGATTTGTAATGTACTCCATGGTGTAAAGGGTAATGCTAGGGTTGCTGGATTTGATTTTTTGACTTCGTTAAGTCATGAGCTTGAAACCTATGTATTAGATAAAAATAAATCTGAAAATGAATCAAAGTGGAAAGATATTGGTGATAGGGTTCATGACATAAAAGAGGAATGGAAAGAAATTAACTCTCTGTATAGATCACTTTCTCCATCAGATGGTGACCAAGCTGATAATGAAAAGGTAGACTCCGATGTTGCTGAGCTATTTGAGCGGTATAGCAAGATGCTTAATGAATCTAGCTTTTCAGAAGATCCCATTAAAACAGAAAGAATGATGCTTGCAATAAAGAGTATAAATTTCTCATCTATAGATGATTTGAATGAGACTATCTTACATAAGGCTGAAAAAACCGCAGAAAAACTAAGTAAAAAAGTTGAAGTAAAGTTTGATTGGAACTCTATAATTCTCGAAGATTATACTAAGTCTTCTCTTAGCGAATCTCTTTTACATCTTGTGACCAATGCTATCAGTCATGGGGTGGAGGCTCCTGATAAAAGAACTCAGTTAGGCAAAAAAGAAGTTGGCCAAATTAACATCAAGGCCAGAGAAAAAGACGGTATGATCTTTCTTGATGTTCACGATGATGGGGCAGGTATTTCTTTTAGTTCGATAGTTCGTACTGCAGTTAAACGTAAGATTATCACTTTAGAAAAAGTTACCCAAATAAGTAGGTCAGAATTATTGAAATTAGTTTTTGAGCCAGGCTTTTCTACAGCTCAAGAGCTAACCGAAATATCTGGTCGTGGTGTTGGAATGGATGTTGTTGCGGAAAGAGTGAAAGAACTTGGTGGTGACATAACTCTTGATACCAAAGAGGGAAAAGGTACTCGGTTTAGCATGAGTATGAGGACTGGAAAAAAGACTGAAGTTAATCGGAATGTTGTTTCCCTATCCAGGTTCAAAAATTTACTTGAAAAGAATATCCAATCTCTTGGAAAAGAGAAAAGTGTCGAATTAGATTTCGAAAAAAGTGGAGATGCAACTTTGTCAAAAGGGATGATCTTTTGTGATATGCCTAGATTGACACTTGCAGTGACAACATATTTGGGATCATATTTAAAAGAAGGGGGATCTTACAAGCTCCATTCTTTCAGGGAAGGTAATCAATTTAACATCCATGTTCAATGTATAAAAGAAGGTGATGATCAAAGTAAATGGGCAGAGTTTTCAAAACCACTCTCTTTTTGCCTTGATTATTTAAAAAAACACGGTGGAAATGTTAGTATTACGAGTGAAAAAATGGAGATATCTTTTGGCCATATTTTAGGTAAAACAGATATTCCTGATCTTCATGTGGCTTTTGAAAAAGGAATTTCTGAAGACGATGCTAAAATTACGGTTGAAAGAATTTTGAGTATTAAAGATGAACTAGATCTGTCGCTTGAAATAGATCTAAAACCTGATAGATATACTAATCTTCTTGTAGTTTCAAATCCTTCAGAATCTAAAGACTTATCCTTAACTCTTGGAGCATCCAAAGCAAGTCTTCAAAAGGAGTTAAGGAAAAAAGTTGAGTCAATCGTTTCGGCAATTGATAGGTTCTAAAAAAAATAAAAATCTTATTTTAAAAAAAGCCTCCAATTTGGAGGCTTTTTTTTTGCCTAACAAATTCAAATAAAGCCATGGCCAAGAAGTAAAAAACAATTCTATTATTAGTTAGCTCTATAAAGTTTAACCAAGGATGGACGTTTTTATGACTGAAGCTCAAATAGATCCTGAGTGTTTAAAAAGAATGAGGGACTTAGTCAGAAATGTTTCTATAGATCGGTTCAAAAGAGCTGCTCAGAATGAAAATTATATTCTTTTAGAAACATCTCAATTAAAAAGAGACGTTTATGATCACTGGATGGCTTTAATACTAGTTTCTGGTAAAGCCCTTAGAATAACTTTAAAAGTACACTTTAATATAAAATCTTCCAGAAAAATGGCATCACCGATTTATGGGATTAATCCAGAGAAACTAGAAATTCGACAAGCTAAAGATTTCATAAAAGAATTCTGTAATTTATCTGCGGGATATATAAAAAAGATATTTGAAGACCAATCAATAGATGTAGGGATAAGTTTACCTCTAGTGATTAGAGGTTTTGATGAAGTTTTTTTTGAAAGACAAGATAAAGAATCTATTATTGAGGATAAATTTAGAATAGAAAGTGGTGGCGTTGGAGTTCTTTGCACTAATATAGTTGAGGTTTTTAATCAGAGTCTTTTAAACGATGTAGACATTAATATTGAGGAAGAAGAAGAAGAGGAGATCGATTTCTTATGAGCGAAATTAATAAGGACCTTCAGGCTACTCACAAAATATTAACTATTGTAGAGCAATCAAAGTCTCATAATGATGAGCTTTTGGACAAACTCCCCGGTGTTTTCGCCATTGTCGATGAAAAGGCAAAAATTCTCAGAGGGAATTTGTTTCTTTCTGGAATTTTTGATTGCGAATTAGAAGAAATCATTGAAAAAGATCTTTCTTCTATTTTTAGTCAAGAAGCTTGGAATATATTCCAGAAAAAAATTATAGATGTAAAAGATAGTGACGGAAAAGATGAACAATTTGAACTAGAGCTTGAAAGTAAGAAGGATGATGAGAGCAAATCCTTTTACTGGTATATTTCAAAATTTTCTCCGAGTAAAAAAAATGATAGAGATTTTTACTCTATAGTCGGTGAAGATATTTCAGAGCTTAGAAAAAAAGAAAAACAGCTCATGGAAATATTTTCAAGTATTCCGCTAGGAATTTTGACGGTCAGTTCTGATAAAACTATTGATCCCCAATATTCTCAATTTACGGAATATCTGCTCGATAGAAAAGATTTGGAAGGAAAGAATTTTGAAGAAGTTCTTTTCAGCTATACGTCTGCAAATGGAACACCTGAAGAGAAGGAAGGTGTTAACAATATAAAAGCATCGATAGGTGAAAATGAGCTTATCTTCGAATCTTTGAAATCTACTTTTCCAACTCAAGTCTGGTATCCAATTGATAATAATTTGGATGGGGGGAGATGGTTAGGGATAAGTTATCAACCAGTTGTTTATAGCGGATCTGTAAAAAGATTACTCATTATTTGCGAGGATAGAACAAAAATTATCCAAAGTGAGGAAGCATTAAAAGACACACAGATGTTGGAAGATCAGAGTATTGCAAGAATTCTTCAAATTAAGAAATCAGACCAAAATATGCTTCCCCTATTTGTGAAGGAAATTAACGCTCTAATGGAAAAACTTGAACCTCATATTGAAGCAAAAGAGTCTAGAGAGCTCTGTAACTCCCTCCATGGAATAAAAGGTAATGCAAGAGTTGCAGGTTTTGATTTTCTTACCAATCTTTCCCATGAGCTTGAAACTTTTGTCTTGGATAAAAATAAACCAGAAAATGACGGCAAATGGACTGAAATTGGGGAAAGCATACAGGGTATTAAAAATGAGTGGAGTGAAATAGAGTCTCTCTATAATTCTTTAATGAAAGTTAATAAGGAAGAGGGAAAGAACTCTAATTTAGATGATGATGTTTCAGACTTATTTGAAAGGTATAGCAGAATTTTAAATGCAGGAAAATTAGGTGATGATCCACTTAAAGCTGAAAGAATGATGTTAGCAATAAAGTCTATTAACTTCTCCAATCTAGACGATCTCAAAGATAAGTTATCCGTTCAGGTGGATAAAACAGCAGAAAAATTAGGGAAAGAAGTTAATTTTAATTTTCAATTCGATGAGGTGACTGTTGAAGAATATGCCAAATCGTCTTTAAGCGAGTCCTTACTTCATATTCTTAACAACTGTGTTGGTCATGGCATTGAAATGCCTGACGATAGAGAGATGATGGGTAAAGAAAGGGCGGGCCAAATTGATATTGTTATTCGGGAAGGAAAATCTGGATTTCTTGATATAAAAGTATCAGATGATGGTGCTGGAATATCTTTTTCTTCCATTGTAAAAAATGCTGTGAAGAAAAAAATAATCGACCTCGATAAAGTTCCTGACATTAGCAAAGAAGAGTTACTTAACCTTGTGTTCGAGCCAGGTTTTTCTACCGCAGAAAATGTAACTGACGTCAGTGGAAGAGGCGTAGGAATGGATGTTGTAGCGGAAAGAATGAAAGAACTTGAAGGTTCGATAGCTCTAGATTCTATTGAGGGAAAAGGCACAACTTTTGTTCTTAAGATGAAAAGTGGAAAAAAATCTGAAATAAATAGAACTGTTTTCCCGTTGAAAAAATTTAAAGAGATCATAGTAAAAAATATTATCCAAACTGGGAAAGAAAAGAATGCCAACTTATCCTTTGATGAGGAAGGAATTGAAGAGCTTGATAAAGGAATTATCTATGGAGATATTTCCAGAATCATTTTAAGTTTGACGACATATGTTGGAAGTTTTGTTAAAGGTGGAGGAGATTATAATTTTAAAGTTTCTAGAAACGGAACAAAAATTATTTGTCATGTCCATGCCAAAAAGCAAGGTAAGGATAAAAAGAAACTCGCTGAATTTAATCGTCCATTGAATTTCTGCCAGGAATATTTAAGGCAACATGGTGGGAATATAAATTTGGATGGAAATAAATTAGAGGTTTCCTTTGGTAACTTATTAACAAAAACTGAGATACCTGAAATAAATATCGCCTTTGAAAAAACAATAAGTGAAGTCGATGCTCAAAGCACCAAAGAAAAAATTGAGCAAGTGAAAGCTGAATTAGACCTTCCTATAAATATTTCTAATAAGCCAAACATACAAACAAACCTAATGGTTTTGACAACTCCTTCTAACTCTGGGGATTTAAATCTTACTTTGGGTTCATCAAAAGCAAGCATCCAAAAAGATCTAAGAAGAAAAATAGAATCAATTTTCAGGGCCCTTGATAATTTCTGAGGGACATTTTTGAAAAGGCATCTTTATTTGAAAGAATAGGGATGCTTTTTTTATTATAGAAACTCTACGTCTGAACTAGGTGGAGTAAAAGGGACTTCTGTAAGGTCGAAAAGTTTCTTTCCTTCATGGTCAATATAACCGAGAGTTAGCGAAAAGATGTTTTTCTCTTCCCTTAGTACGATTTCTGGAAAGTATATTTTACCAAAATTGACTCGTGAATTTCTATCGTAGGATTGGGGTATTGATATTTTGGCTTTTATATCTATTTTGGTAAAATTATAGTTTACTATACCAATATATTGATTCATGAATTCTCGGAAGTAGTCTTCTAGCTTACCTTCTGTTTCACCTTGAAGCGTTTCCGAGTTTGACCTTAAATTTTCCTCGTTAACCCTTAAAACGAATCGACCTGTTGTTGACTCAAAAGAGTTTTCACAAATGGTCATGTAATCGCATTCTTCAATTCCAGGTCCGCTATCTAAAGTCCAGACTGTTTGAATATCTTTGAATATAAATGGGAAAATATAATTGGCACAAGATACTGAAAATTTGTTGAGTCCTCCCGGCATCCTTGAACGATCTCTAACAGAAAAAGAAGCTTTCATAAAGTCTTCATTAAAGTCACCAAAGACAATCTTTTCATGATGCTTCTCAGGTATGTCTAGGTCTGTTGAGGGGTTGAAAAGGATGAAGTCCAGCTTAAGGGGACCAAGCGCATTAAAAAGAATATTTAGGGTGTCCTGATCAATTCCGTCAAGAAATAGATAAATGTCGATGAAGTACTTAACCCTATCAATTGTATCTAAGAACTCATCGATATCGTATACTTCTGCAACTTTAAACTTTTTCTCTTTCGCCAGTTTTTTATTTATCTCTTTAACTTCCTGAGGCGTATTAAAGGATACAAGATAACTAGAGTTTGAGAAGATAAATTTTGGCATCTTTTGTCCCTAATCCTTAGACAATCACGAACTACCATAAAATTATAATCAATTTGGTCTAAAAAAACCATTAATGGGAAAGAATGTTCTCATTAATTAAACACAATTTTTAATACTTAGAGAAATTCCTTGGCCAACACCTATGCACATCGTGGCCAAACCATTTTTAAGGTTTTTATCTTTAGACATTATGTGGATCAGAGTAGTCAGGATTCTAGTCCCTGAACATCCGAGAGGGTGTCCTAATGCAATTGAACCACCATTAAGGTTGACTATTTTGGGGTCTATTTCCAACTCTTTTAGGCAACCCAAACTTTGTGCCGCAAATGCTTCGTTAAGTTCAACAACATCAAAGTCCTGAGGAGTCATTCCAAATTTTCTGCAAAGCTCTTTGGTTGATTCGACTGGACCTAGTCCCATGGTGTTTGGATGAAGACCTTTGACTGCTGCCCCAGTGACTTGAGCTAATGGCTTTAAATTATGTTTATCTAAAAACTCTTTGGATACAACCATGACAAGAGAAGCACCATCATTAAGGCTAGAGGCATTACCGGCCGTCACACTACCACCCTCTCGAAAAACAGGTTTAAGTGAGGACAATTTTTCTATTGAGGTGTCTTTCCTTGGTCCTTCATCTTTTGAAACTGTTATTGTTTCTTTTCTCTTTTTGATTTCAACGGGAACAACTTCTTCGTTAAAGCGCCCGGAATCCATTGCATCGACAGCTTTACGGTGGGAATCAAGGGCAAATTTATCTTGGTCTTCTCTAGGGATGTTGAGAAGGGACGCAACTTCTTCAGCCGTTTCACCCATACTCCATAAAGGGAACATTTCTTTCATTTTAGGATTTGGAAACCTCCACCCAAATGATGTGTCAAAAAGCTTTTGTCCTCTACCGTAAGGCCCCGAAGATTTGCTTAAAGCGTAGGGAGCTCTTGTCATGCCTTCAACCCCACCGACAACTATACATTCACCAAACCCGCTGGAAATTCTAGCTACAGCTCCCATAACGGCATCGAGGGAGGATCCACATAAGCGGTTAATGGTTGTGCCTGGAACAGAAAAAGGCAGTCCACCTAGAAGAAGAGACATGCGGGCAATATTTCTATTGTCCTCTCCCGCTTGATTTGCACAACCCACTATGACATCGTCGATTTCTGAAGGATCAAAGTTCAAAGAATTCTTCAGGTCTTGAACGAGCACGGCCATTAAGTCATCAACTCTAATATCAGAGAGAGATCCATTAATTCTACCTATAGGCGTTCTTTTAGCGTGTACAATATAA
>DKQD01000125.1 GCA_002474345.1 Bacteriovoracaceae bacterium UBA7317 | reverse complement strand
GCTAGTTTTGAGAGACTCATGTTTCTTGACTCAATTTCTCTTGAAATCACTTCTCTAAGTCTAAATTTGATCTCTGAAGTCTCCATGACCTATCCTTAAGGTGAACATTGATAACTTAATGATTGCAGTAAGTTATGAGTATTCGCAATAAATTTAGTTTGTTAGAAACATAATTCTTCGTACAGTGAACAAAAATTAAATTAAATTTATTTATATTACGCTTTAAATTTAAATGTTTTTCTCACTGAGTAAATAAATTTTCCATTATTGGTTAATATTTTCCAAAATCGGACATAATTTAGGACAAATAGAGCTCTAAATGACTAAAATTATTGTCCTTTCTTTTGTTGACTCAGTGTTTTAAAAAAAAGAAGCCTTTTTTTAAGTGTTAGGAATTAGAGGGCTCTTACACTAGGCTTTTAGCAAGACTCGCCTTTTTTTGTTGGTATTGGTTAGGAGCTAAGATATCGATATCTTTAGGAAAATTATCGTAAATGGATTTCAAAAAATATTTAGAATAAGTGGCCTTCCTTAAACCCTTGAAACCTTAAGAGTACCTAAATTTTGCTTAGAATGATGCCTTGCTTCTGATAGAATGTTAATAAATCTTAATGCTGTGTGATTCGCTGACATGAAGCAAAGCAAAAGCTAACTTGACTTAATACGACAAGGTTTGTGATGGGTGACGACGGGTTTTTAACTGATAAGTTGAAGAAAAAAAATCAAAACGATGATTCAAAGCCTGAGGCTGGAGAAGATTTCTCTGAAATGGCATTACCTGAGCTTAAGCTAGGTGAAGTTCTAAAATCAGAAATGAAGAAAAAGAATCTTACTATTTCTCAGTTATCAAAACAGTGTGGCATTAGTAGAACGACGATTCACAATTGGATTCAAGGGATAGGGCCTTCAGCAAACAATATACCTTCTCTTATGAAGCTTTGTTTGTACTTTGAAATGTCTCTAGAATACCTCCTTTTCAGTTTAGAGTTTTCCACTTCTTTTTCTAAAGAGAAGAGTTCTGGATTTGACTCTAAGGTTTATGAAGGTACTTTTAAAGACAAGGGTGAATCTTACTCTGTTGTTATTAACCGACTGGATTATTTAGAAGAAAAAGACGATGAAGAAGATTAAGTGACTTTTAAAGTTACAAATACTCATTAATCCAGTTGCGTAAATCTTCAATTTCATCAAAATCTATTTCATGACCTATAGGGTAGGATTTATGAATAGGTTTAAAACCTCTTTCTCCAAGCTCCAAGCATCCTTTTTCAACTTCACTGTAAGGGATGAGGTCATCGTATAGACCGTGAGTGACATAAAGGGGCGTTTCAACTTGGTTTTTGTTTGGAGATAAGTCCTCTTTAATTGGATACATTTTTGGACTGAGGGCCACAACTCCCCCGAGTTTTTCTTTTCTTCTGTAGAGGTGCTCTAAAGACATACAACCTCCTTGGGAGAAACCTAAGACGAAAATATCCTCATTTTCAAAACCTTGTTTTAAGAGTTCTTCCATTAAGTTTTCTAACTTCTCTAAAGAATTTATAAGGCTCTGCTGAGGTGGCCCTGGTGGTGGTTCATACCAAGCATAACCACCATAATAATCAATTGGTCCATTGATTATTAGGTATTGGAGTCCTGAAACATTAAGCTCTTTACAAAAGTCAACGTACGAAGTTTTTGAATCTCCAAGTCCATGCATAACAACCATAATTTTTTGTGCACTTGTTTGCCCAAAATTAACTGCTGGTAGATAGGTGTAGTCAAAGTGTTGAGTCTTTATTTCCATGTTGCCTTATCTTTTAAGTAGAGTGTCTAGAAATTATTTAATAGAATTTAAAGCTTTTTTTGAACGATGACTTTACATGTGGTGTTATAAACTAATATGAAGTATATATCTATTGAAAAGATGAGAGGCGGTTTCAACATGAATGAAGACAAAGAGAGTCAACACCTTAAAACAAACTTAATGAAATACCCTGTTGAAAGGGGTGGAATAGGTTTCTCTGTGACTAAAAAAGAAGTCATTAAAAGCCGAGGTCTTAAGGCCATGGAGCAGCAGGTAGATATGCAAATGGCCAAAATTAAGGAGCAAATTGAGCTTTTAGCAAAGCAGGTCGAGGAGCTTCAAAAGAGGAAGGAATTGTCTTTCCAAATTTATCAGGCAGACAATAGCTTTGAGCCTTTGGTAGGAAAAGCCTATTACCTTTACAAAAAAGGTGATGAAAGCCGCTTTTTGTCCATGATTGCTCCTGGGGAGTGGGGCAAAAGAGAAAACGATAATGTGTTTCTTGCTAAAGTAGAGCTGCTTGCTGATAGAACCTGGAATATAGTGGACTAAAAAAGCATCTAGACAGTTGAGCCCATTAGAGTTATCTTGCCCTCTCAGTCGGAACGTAGCGCAGGGGTAGCGCACTATTCTGGGGGGATAGGGGTCGCTGGTTCAAATCCAGTCGTTCCGACCATTTATTTCATTTTCCGAACTCTTCCATTAAGGTTTAATGGTATTTCAGGTGGGAAGCTACTTGAAGGAGAAAAGTACACAGTAAAATGATGTTCGATATATTTCTTAAAATTCACATCGCTGCCGGAGTTATTGGACTGTCTTTGGGCCCTATATCCATGTTTGCTCCTAAGCGGAAAGGGCTTCATACAAGAATTGGCAATATCTATCATTGGCTAATGTTTACTGTTTGTATTTCAGCAGTCCCGCTATCGATCCTAAAGTGGGAAAAAAATTGGTACTTATTGTTGATTGCCATTTTTAGCTACTCTTTTGCGTTCAAAGGGTATCATGCAGCCAAAAACAAAAGAAAAGACTGGCTTAAGAAACATATAACTGGAATGCTTGGGTCATATATTGCAATGACAACAGCTTTGTTGGTCGTGAATGCCCAAAACATACCGGGATTAAACTTACTTCCCAATCTTCTCGTATGGTTTATACCGACTATTGTTGGAACTCCTCTGATTACTATGGTCCAAAGAAAATTCAAAAAAAGTTAACTATCTTCTTTTCTATTCAAAATCTCCCAAATAGTTTTTCGATGCCACTTCCCCTTTCGAGTCTTAGTTGCGACTTCCATTGTATTTAAGACTTCAGCAATCTTTTCATAGGAATAGCCTTTAGCTCTTAGGTCTTTGATCTTAGCGATAATGTCTTGTTCTTTTTGATGAGCTAGGACTTTTCGCTGTCTTAGTTTTTCACCGTAAGCCAGTCTTGCTTTTCGAATTTGATGACCAGATTTACGGAGCGGAATGCCATGAAGTTTCAAATACTTTAGAACGGTCGATTTGACGGAAGAAGTTTGCGCCGCGATTTCGGCTGCAGAAAGCTCTTCAACGACGTATTTTTGGTGTAGGAAATTCTTGTATTTGTAAGGTTTATTCCAATAAAACTCTATGGTATCAAATAGATAGCGTCGACGGAAAAAAGGTTCGGATAGCAATCGCGATGGCCGACCATTTCTTTTTATGCTCCTAAACCTTTTTCAACCTATTTAATTTCCTTATAAAAAGTAAAAATACCGGCAATAATGTAAAAACTTAAATCCACTTTGATAAATTGCAATTCTCTTAAAACGTTTTTTGAAACCCTTTTCTTATATTTATATTAAGGAGAACTTAGGAAGAGAGGAACTTCACTATGAAGTTCCAAAAAATTTTGAGATTATTGACCTCATGAAAAAAAAACTAAAGTTAATTTCTTCTAATATCCGATTTGATAATGAAAATGATGGTGACCATATATGGGATAACCGCAAATATATCCTTAGGGATTCTATTCAAAGTTTTGATCCACAGATCCTAGGAACTCAGGAGGGGCGGCGGCCTCAACTTTCTTCACTTAATTCCCTCCTCGATGACCAGGATATTGTTGATAGCCATAGAGCATGGATTAATGAAAGAATGTACCCTTCTCTTTTTTTTAAATCTAAAGATTTAAACATTCAAAAAAGTGGAGACATTTGGCTTTCCGAAACTCCCTCTGTTCCAGGGAGTAAATCTTTTGATAGTGCCTTTCCTAGACTTTGTTCATGGGCTTCTGTGCTATGGCCCC
>DKQD01000034.1:40146-47300 GCA_002474345.1 Bacteriovoracaceae bacterium UBA7317 | reverse complement strand
TTTCTCAAGATAAAGTCATGTTTCCCAAGGGAAGCTACTATATAAAGACAGGTCAGGAGCTAGGAGCCTTGGTTACCCAACTTTTAGAGCCTGAAACATCAGATAATATTGTAAAGTGGAATACAATGGACTTTGCTCTTCCGAGTAAAGTAGACGGTTATAAAAAGTTTATTCTTCCGATTTATAAGCTTACAGGGCAGGGGATAGAATAATTAGAGAAAGCAAGAGGACTCTTTTTTTAATGGAGACTGTAAAAACCTACAGCTAGTCGTTGACTAGAAGGTGAACTATGTCTATCTACTTTTATGGTCAAGCCATATTTCTTTAGAATTTTTAAATCTACGCCAACTGAGTAATCAAAACCAGCATTGGGAGAAGAACTTTCTTGATTTAACCCGACAAAAGCACTAAGACCAAAAAAGGGCTGTACAAAAGATTTAGTTAGGCTAGCGAGGGGGTAAAATGTACCTCCAATTGCAAATTCACCTTCTGCTTTATTCGTTCCACCCGTAAAATAGGAAAAACTGCTTATAAAACGAAACATGTTACCACTTTGTAATAAGAAGCTTAAACCCGTTGATGATGTACTCGTTTCCTTACTTTGACCTGCTAAAATCCCAACTTGAAACTTGGCCTGGGCATTAAAATTAATTCCCAAGACAAAACTTAGTACCAAAATAAATTTGAAAAGATTTAATTTTTTTTTATTCATATAACTCTTATCGATTTTAGCAAAAATTTATTTAATCTAATTTTAGATAAACTTATAAAAAATAATCATGAAAAAAATAATTACGTTAAATTAAAAAATGGAATTATAATTAAGGGAAAGCTTAAAAAGCAAGGGTCGGGTATGAATAAATGGTTAACACTTTTAGTCTTCTTTTTTGTGGGTGTTATCATTTCTAATGTTAAAGCCCAAGATTTTAGAATCGTCACTGAAAACTTTCCTCCCTATAACTACAAAACAGATGACTCAATTAAAGGATTTAGTACAGGCATAGTAAAAACAATACTGGATATGTTAAAGTTAAAACCAAAAAATGGTATCGAAGTCATGCCTTGGGTAAGAACTTTCCAAACGGCCAGGCGTGAAAAAAATGTACTTATTTACTCAATGGGAAGAAACCCAAAAAGAGAAAATCTTTTTCACTGGATCGGTCCAATTGCTCCCTCAAAGTATTTCTTATTCTCTTTAAAGCAAAATAAAAATATTAAAATAAACAATTTAGCTGATGCAAAAAAATACCGGATCGGTACTGTAAGAGAAGATGTAAGAGAGCAATACCTCTTATCACAGGGTTTTACTAAAGGAAAAAATATCTTTCCAACATCAACATACTTCTCAAGCTTCCTGAAGCTTAAAGCAAAGAGAATAGATTTATGGGCAATGAATGAAATGGTGGCCTTTCACCTCCTAAAAGAAAAAGGTATTGATCCAAATAAAGTTTTAAAAAGGTCATTTTATTTTGACGCGCTTTCCAAAAAAGGGCTATATATGGCCTTTAATAAACAAAGTTCGCCTGAGCTTGTTAAAAAGTTTCAAGGGGCCTTTTTGAAAATGAAAGAGAATGGAAAATTTGACGAATTGAGGAATGCTTTTTTTAAATAATTTTTTTTAATTCATTTAATAGAGGAGAGTCCATGAGTCTAAGACCTTTAGGAGATAGGGTCCTAGTCAAAAGAGTCGAAGCGGATAATAAAACAAAAAGTGGAATTATTATCCCTGACGGAAATAAGGAAAAACCTTTGAAAGGGAAGATTGTCGCAATTGGACCCGGAAAGAGGCATGAAAGCGGTAAGGTCTTTCCTATCCTTGATATAAAAATAGGGGACATCGTTTTATTTGGTAAATACTCTGGTGTAGAAGTAACAGTCGATGATGAAACACTTCTATTAATGAATTCCGATGACCTCTTAGGTATATTGGAAGGTGATTAAAACGCGATAGATGTAATTTATCCCTTTAAATTAAGCTTTTGTTCCAACTCTTTTTCTATAAAGGAATGGTGTCTTGGCATCCTCAGTAAAACCCATTTTTAATAGGTAGTTTTGATGTTTTGGAACACTGCAGACCGTCTCCAGTGTATGAATTTTGTGTTTTTCAATTAAAGGCTGACTTTCGTTGAATAAAAATTGAGCATTCTTAAGATCCCTATACTCAGGTCTAGAGTAATCGAGATGAATCTTAACAATTCCTTTTTCCTTCATTTCACCTATAAAGAGAGAGACTGGATTCATCTTTCTGGAAGTTAATATTATGATAGGTTTTTCTATCCGCCTTAAAGAAAAGTCCGGAAAAAAACTTTTGATATCATCTTTGAAGTAGGATAAAAACTCCCCTATGAAAAACTCATCTCCTTTGAAGGTTGTATTAATTGAAAAGTATTCATTTTGGTTTTTCATTTTTATGAGATAAAAAATATCTACACATGTATTAAAGAAGTTAAGAGCAAAAACGGGGATAGAATCAATAAGGTAACCGTAAATCGCAAAAGTGCTAGCACCTATTAGGTTAATGATTCTAAAAGCTTTAACATTTGTCATCATTATGGAAATTGCTATGAGAATAGAAGCAATAAGTCCAATATAAGTGTAAATTGATTGTTCCATTCCTTTCCTAGATAGAGATTATTTTTTTATATTATTATCTTGAATAAAATGATTTTTTTCAAAAAAAAACATCTGCCTAGTGGGGAAATAAGTTTAAAAAAGAGTTAACTTTACGACAATTATATACCCGTTTATTCTTTAATTAATCCTAATCCCTAAAAGGAGATCTTTCCATTTTGAAAAGAAAGTCTTTTAAAATTTTAATAACCTTATTTTTTTTTTTAATAGGTCATAAAGTCTTTGCACTTACAAGAAGTGAGGCAAAGCATTTATTGGCGCGAACTCGCTTTTTTTACTCTGAAAAAGATCTTAGATTTTTTATGAAACAAGACAAACTTAAGGCAGCAAGATTTGCTATTGGAGCCTATAAAGGAAACCAATTAAAAAAGGAAACACCACATTTTTTAGTCCAGTTAAGAAGAAAAAAGAAAAAGATGATAAAAGCTTTGCGTAAAGAGGATTGGAAATCTTTTAATCGAGAGTTTTTGTTTTTTTACAATAATTACCTCCAAGAAAGTAAAAAAAATATGATGGTCCTCCCTCTCCCTGAGAGTGAAATGTCAAAAAGAGAGGCCCGAAGGATGATGAGAAAAATCCAAAACTTTTTTTTCCCCAGATTACAAAAATGGTGGATTAGAAGGATGATTTCTTCCGAAGAACCTTTTCGAGAAGTTCTAACTCTTTTTTGGCATAACCATTTTACGACTTCGTTTAAAGCAGTGAAAGATTTAAATCTACTTTATCAACAAAATGAGTTATGGAGGGAAAAGGCCCTTGGTAGTTTTGGCGAATTGGCAAGATCAGCTATTTATGATCCAGCATTGGGGCTTTATTTGGACCTTCCAAAAAGTAAAAAAAATAAACCTAATGAAAACCTTGCGAGGGAACTTTTTGAACTTTTTACTTTAGGTATTGGCAACTACAGTGAAAAGGATATTAAAGAAGCATCAAGGGCATTAACCGGTTTTCGTTACAATCGACTTAAAGACATATATATCTTTAATGAAAAATTACATGATGGTTCAAACAAAGTTATCTTCGGAAAGCAAGGGAATTTTGATCCTGAAGATTTAATCGATATTATTCTGAAAAAAAGTGAAACATCTAGATTTATTGTTAAAAAGATCTGGAAAGAGTTTGTTCATCCAAATATTACAAAAAAAGAATTAGATTATTTTTCAAATATTTTTAAAAATAATAATTATGATATTAGAAAATTGTTTCTATCCATTTTTACAAGCGACTCATTTTATGAAATGAAAAATAGAGGTGCTCTTGTTAAATCGCCAATTCATTTTATTCTGTCGTATTATTCTTTTTTAAATGAAAAAGGAATAAGGCCAAAATCTTTTAACATAAATGTGATAATGAGAATGAGTAAAAAAATGGGAATGGAATTATTCAATCCTCCAAATGTTAGAGGCTGGACTGGTTATACTTCGTGGATTAATACCAATACTTTATTGCAAAGAAAAGCACTTGTAAGGCGGTTTTGGAAATATCGAATATTAAGGAATAGCAATATACCCTTTAGAAAAGAAAGATTTGTTAAAAAGGTGGCCAATATTTATTTACCTTTGCCACCAATAATTGATTTAGGAAAAGGAGCAAAAAGTAAAAAAGTCTTTAATCTCTTGTCAGGACCTATTTTCCAATTGAGGTGATTAAAATGAGCCTAAAAAGAAGGGATTTTTTAAAAATTGTTGCGGGATTAGGATTTAGTGGATTAATTAATCCATCCTCAATTTACTCTCAACTTAATCGTGTTCAACCAAAAGCGAAAGGACGAGAAGGGAGGAGACTTATTCTTATTCAGTTAATAGGTGGTAATGATGGACTTAATACATTAATTCCATTCGAAGATGATATCTATTATAAAAGCAGACCTAAAATCTCATTGAAAAAAGAAAATGTTTTAAAGATTAACTCCGAACAGGGATTACACCACTCTCTTAAAAATACTTTTTCGCTTTATAAGGAAGGTCAAATGGCCCTTATTCAAGGGGTAGGTATGGATAACCCCAATTTGAGTCACTTTAGGGCCATGGATATTATTGAAACAGGTTCTAGCTCAAATGAAGTTTTAAAAAACGGTTGGTTAGCTCGAACGTTTAATGAAACTAATACCAGTTATGATTGGAATGGAGTTGTTTTAGGTGGAGGGTTCTTAGGCCCTTTAAGAGGAGATAACTTAAAATCACTAAGTTTAAAAAATTTAAAATTCTTTAAAAACTCAACAGAAAAACTTCAAAAGTTGAATATCAAAGAACTTTCCTTATTATCGAAAAAGAATGAAGCTCTATCTCATATCCTAAATGTTGAAAAGAGCCTTCAAAAAACGAACGCTAAATTTAATGAGATAAATGCGATGGAAACTTTTTCAGAAGGAAAAAGATTTCCTTTGAAAAAGCAAGTTGAGACAGCTTTAACTCTTATTCAATCTAACCCCCAAATTCCAGTTTTTGTTTTAACCATTCCTGGTTTTGATACACATAGGAACCAACTGAAGAGGCATGAGGTCTTAATGGGCAATTTAGATCAAACCATATCAACTCTAACCAAAGGCCTAAAAAAAATAGACCAATGGGATTCAAGCTTAATCTTAACTTACTCCGAGTTTGGAAGGAGAGTTGCCGAAAATGAAAGTTTAGGAACGGATCACGGAACAGCAAATGTATTTTTTGCCTTAGGAGGGAAAGTCAGAGGTGGTATTTATGGAAAGAGACCAAGTTTAAAAAATTTAGATAAGGGAAACCTTGTTTATACAACAGATTACCGCTCAATTTATTACTCTATTCAAAAAAAATGGTTTCACTTTCCTAAAATAGAAAGATCTCACAAATTAATTTCATTTGTTTGATCTTCTAAATTAAAAAAATGGGAGGAAGGTATTGAAAAATTCTTGGCATTATATAGTTGGAGATATTCATGGTTGTTATGAAGAGCTATTAAAGCTTGAAAAGAAAATAAATGATCATGCCATAAAGAATAAAAAAAGACCTTTTATCGTTTCAGTTGGAGATATTATTGACAGAGGGCCCTCCTCAAAGGAAGTTGTAGAGCACTTTATTGAGGGGCGTAAAAAGGGAACACATGATATCGTTATGGGAAATCATGAGGCCATGATGCTTGCTTCTATAGAGCTTTTTAAGCCTCACCTTTTAAAGCGACTTAAAAGAAAGTATCCTTTATGGCTTTATACTTATAAAGAAAGGTTCTTGGAGCGCTCCCTAAGCGAAAGTATGAGTTGGGAGGATTATTTAGAAACTTTAAAAAGCCACTGGTATGGGCAAGGTGGAAAAGAGACCCTTCAAAGTTATGGAGTATTTTCTGAAGATCCAAAGGATTGGGTCTTACCAAAAACCCACTTAAACTTCTTCCTTTCTCTTAGGCCTCTTTTATCACTAAAAAAAATTCTTGTTACTCATGCCTTGCCCAAATCAGAACATATCGAAACCGTCATGAATGTGTTGGGGACCCGGAAAAAAATAACCCATAATGTAAAAGAAGCTGTTTATTCACTTTTTTGGAATCGAAGTATGAAAGGGGTAAGTCACGTGAGGGGAAAAGCTCTTGTTAGCGGTCACACCCCACTTCCTTCAATAAAGCGTCACAAAGGTCAAAAGGTTATTCAAATCGATACTGGGTGTTACTCTGGGGAAAGGCTAACTGCATGGTGCCCTGAAAAAGACAAAGTCCTTTTCGTAAGGGCACAAAAAAAGTATTTTTAAAGGTCTAAGGTTACGCCTTCTTGGTCAAGTTTATCTAAAATATCCTTTATACTCGTCGCCTTGTTCATATCTCCAGCGAAGGCAGTTCCACTATTATGGATGGCCAATATTTCATAGGTGCTTGAGTCTATAACGGCTGCGCCACTGCTTCCACCTTCTGTGTCGCATTCATAGTGGACCCTGTTTAGATAGTAGGACCTATTTGAGCTCCATTGGCCAAGGTCTTTTCTTCCCAAGTTTTTGCATTCTTTTGACCATTGAAGGGGTCTTTTCATTGGGTGCGAGTAAATTGTCATGCTTCGATTTAGTTCTGGTTCACCGCCAGTGTAGAGGTTAAACTGATCTTTGGGAGCATTATCGACTTCTATCAAAGCAAAGTCCCTTTCTATAGAATTTTCTGCTGCGATGATTCTTACGCACTTGGAGTTTAAATAACCTCTATAAGATCCTCTGACTCCCCAGCTGACAGTAAGCCTTTTGTTACAAGAGATGTCTTTGTGAAAGTTAAAAAACTTAGCTTGTAAACAATGACCAGCAGTGATCATTATATTATTTCCAATATGAGTGGCCGTACAACCAGACTGAATAAGCCCTATAGAGTCAAGAAGGTCTTCTGAGGGTGCAGTTTGTCGAAAACTTGCTAAATTTTTTGGGACATAAACGAGGTCATTTTCACCAATTATAGATTTTGAGTTTTCGAACTGGACGCCTTGATGAGGTGCGGATGGGCCACAGCTGAGAAGAATGCAGCTGAGTAAGCCTAACCAAATTAGAGAAATCATGCTTTTCTTCATTCTTTTTCCTTTTGGA
>DKQD01000034.1:0-39755 GCA_002474345.1 Bacteriovoracaceae bacterium UBA7317 | reverse complement strand
CTTTTGGCCTCTCACTTTTTCTTACATTTATCATTAATGGTAGAAATTAGGGGCAAAGAGTACTTTTTGTCTTGGTGTGCCAAAATGAAAGCTAAAAATAATAGATACCAGAAAATAAAAACATGGGCGCAAGAAGCCTTGTTGATAAGTTTCATTGCTTTTATTCTTTTCTAAATTTTTTAAGTGAAAATTTTTAATTTAGGAGGGTTCGAAAAATGAAAAAATCAAAACTAAGGACGTTGTCTGAAAGATTTTTTGGCTTTTTATTTGTTGGTGGCTTACTACTTCCCGCGATTTCCTTTGGGCAGATGGATATTGATTTAATTGAAAGAAAGTTAAGAAGATTAGAAAGTAAAGTCTATTCAATATTAGATCATGTGGAAGAGTTAGAAGCTTTAAACCAAGATTTGGAGGATAGACTAAGCTTTTTGGAAAGAAGAATTGGTAGAGGTGATGACCGTGCGAGTTGGATTTGTAAAATTGAGACGACTTTTAAAACCTATAGTGCGGTAGGGTCCTCCCGCGCATTAGCTGAAGAGAAGGTCATAAAAAAATGTAAAAGGGATACTTTAGAGTCCAATTGTAGAGGCGCTAAGTGTTCTAATTAAAACTTATAGCTTTTTTTAAAAAAGGAATGGATTCGTTAAATTTTCTTCTTTGGTGTTATGTCGATGACAAAAGTTGTGCCTTCTTCTTCTTGGGTTGCAACCTCAAGATTAGCACCAATTTTTTCAAGGGTTGATTTTACAACATCCATTCCAAAACCTCTTCCGGAAATTTCACTGACCGTATCTTTGGTTGAAAAGTTTGGAAGAAAAATGAGATCGATCTTTTCTTTTTGAGACATTATATCGAGCTCTTTTTGGGTGCAAATATTATTCCTTATGGCCCGTTCTTCGACTTTTTTGAGGTTAATTCCACCTCCGTCATCTTTAACCACAATCCTTAGGGACCCTGTTTTAGATTCCTCGCAAGAAATCTCAATGGTACCCATCTCTTTTTTTCCCCGTTCAAGCCTTTCAGAGGGACTTTCTATACCATGATCCATTGAATTTCTTAATATATGGATGAGAGCGTCTTGGAGTTGGTTAAAATCATCAGGTAATAAAGAACCTTCATCTCCGCTGATCTTTAATTGGATTTTTTTATTGAGGCTCTGTGATATATCACTAACTAGATTGTAAAACTTTGATAGGGAGAACTTTACTGGAAGACCTAAAAGCTTTTCAAAAGCAATGTCAATTGTTGCTCTTTGTTCTTCCGGAAGATCCTGAAAGGTCCTTTTAAGATACTTTTTAGATTCTTCAAAATTTTTTGATAAGACATCTAAAGTATCAGGTCTTCTAAACTTTTCTCTTACTTTTGAAATATTGAAATAAGCGCGAAACAACTTGTATATATCTAAGCTTTGGTGGTAATTAATCCAGGAAAACTTTTGGTTTGATAAGTGGTCCTCCAGCTGTTGAAAGATAGAAAAATCTCTTTTAATTAAAAAATCACTTTTGAAATTCTGGAGAGACGTTGAATTGAACCTATCTGTTAACTTCTTCCCTAGTTCAACGTAATAATCGAGGAAGCTTTTATCGGGTAAAAAGAGGTCATTAACCTCTTTTTCATCAAGGCCCATAAGAGATTTCATTGTTGTTTTAAAAATATCATAAGCTATTTGCTTATCATCATCTATATTGAGAAGAAAAATTTGAAATAAAGAATAGTCGGTATGGTATTCATTTCGAAGAAATCGTTTAGAGTCAAAAAACTCATCGTTTTCCTCGTCCCAAACTGAGTGATCTAGGTCGAATCTAAATAAAAGCGCAAAAAACTTCCATAATTTTATAAGAGAAAACTTCATTTCTTTAAAACTATGTTTGGAGTCTCCTTCGATAAGCAGTGATTCAATTATTTTTATTACTCCAGTGGCATATTCGAAGTGGTTGGCCTTAAATAGGGCCTTAATTCTTGTAATATTTTTTGAGAGGGAAGGCAGGTGAACCTTATCCTTTTTCATTATATTTTTTGTTTCATAATAAACATATAAAATTGCTTTGGCCCATATGTCTTTTGAAGATATTTTAAATGTTTCTTTGTGGAATGTTTTAGATGAAGAATAAAGCTTTATGCCTTCAATTCTTAATTGGTTTAGCGGTTCAATAAAGTTTTGTATAATATTTTGATTTTCTCTTTCACTTTCTATTTCCGGTGTATCGGGATTTAAAGAAAAGGTCTCTAAAAAGTAATTTATTTTGTGTGCAGACTTTGAAATATCCTCTTCGTTTAAAACTATGGAGTAACTTTCAATGAGCGAACAGGAGTTTTGAAGCCTTAAAATAGAGTTTTTCAATTTTGCTGGATTTTTTCTCTTAATCTTAATTGCTTCAATAATCTCTTCATTAGTAGAGAGGCTGAATTTTTGACCTTGGAATAATTTGAAAATGAAAACATCAAAGTTCTTCAGATTTTCGTGTATATGTCTGATCGTTTCAGAATCCTCGGGAAAATCAAGATTAAGAAGTGTTTTTCCTATTTTAATATATCCATTAATAATTCCAACAAGCTGGTCCATTTCCTTTAAAAGATAATCAGTTTTAATGGAAGTATTTTTATACCTTTCATCGTCATCCAGTTCACTTTTTTTAATTAACTCATTAATTTGAGAGAGGATAGTTTCAATATCATGGGTCTTTCTTGATATGAATGTGAAGCTAAATTGTCTTGAAGACCCTTTGATAATGTGGAGAAATTTAAAAAGGGCTTCCATACTTTGCAAATTATTCTTTTTTCTCTTAATATCTTCCCTCATTAACTTTGACCATTTGAGAGCCTCTTTGAGGTTCTCATCAAGTTGATGGAAAAAAGGTTTTAAGGTACTCCTTTTATTTGATGTCAACTCATGAAGGATTGTTATACGCCTATTTGATATTTCTTTCTCTTGCCTCATTTTATTTTCAAGAAATTCCATTTCTGTAATGTCATCAATAACCATCATCATATTTGATAATAAGTTTTGCTCATTCCAAATTGGGTAATAGGCAATTTTTAGAATCTTTTTTCCTGAGCCAGCTTTTGAAGAAATATTTACTTTTGAAGGGAATTGGTTGTTAATCATAATCCACTGTGTTTCATCTGCATCAAAGATAGTTTCCCAACAAAATGAAATGAGTGCATGCTCTTCTGAGCCTTCCTTAATTTCTTGAAAAATGGTCTCAAAAATATTTTTTCCAATTATTTTTTGTCCAAAGAGCTCTTCTGAAAATTGAGAAATTGGGTTATTGATGATCATTCCTTCGTCGACAATAAAAAACGATTGCCTCATATTATCCAGAATATAATTTAGTTGGTTTATTGATGTGGATAGATTGATTCCCTCAATCATTAACTGTGTGGCCATTTCATCCTGGACGTTACTTAGCCTTTTCTCATTTATAGTTTTGTCATTTAGGTCTCTTGCTATTTCATAAAGTTCAATAATGATGATAATCAACGTAAAAACAAGTGCTCCCTCTTTATTTGTTTGGAAAAAACCAAGGGGGATGAAAGCCGTAAAAAGGGCAAAGGGAGTTGATTTAGCATTTAACTTTAGCCTCTTCTTAAGAACCCAAAAAAATGTAAAGCCAGACATGATGAGGGATGGGAGCCATATGATGGCCTTAGTGACTAATGAGTTTGAAGAGAGTAATCCTAAAAAACCTATAAGAGGAAAAAGCGCTATAAGAGTAAAGGTTTTGTGGGTCCTTTTTGTTTGAGGAAAGAAAGATTCCCATTCAAGTGTTGATTGGGCCCTTTTAAAAATAGCGAAGATAAGAATAGGGATGAATATAGGTCCTGCAAGCGACCAACATACGGCAGATATTAGGGCCAACAAGGTGAATAGGTCTTCTTTTTGCTTTTTATAAAAAACTTGGAAAAGACAATTAATTAAACCTAAGACAAAAAGGCTGATTGTGATAAGGATAACTGGATTTTCGATCTTTATAGGGGAGCTAAGAAAAGCTGTTTTAACTTGGGCAAAGGCAGTTGGCGTAATGATGATAGAAATAGCGATATATGCTATTAATGGCAAAGCTTTTGCCTTTCTCACTTTTTTTAAGTTTTTTTTCAAAAAACCTTGTTTATGGTTCATCAAAAACAATCTCTAAAAAATAGTTAAAATTTTAATAAAATAGCCTTTTTTCCTAGGTACTTAATCGGTATTTTTACTGATTACATTTAGGTTAAAAGGCGCGAAGGAAATTGTAGGGCCGAAAAAGAGTCGGTCTTTTGAAAAAGAGAGGACTTTTTCTTTCTTTAAACTGGGGTTTTTAACATGATTTTGCTATAGTACGCTGCTAATGTTGATTTAACGAGTCAGGAAAATAGTTGCCAAAACAGGAAGGGTATTTCGCATGAAGTCAAAAGAGCTGCCGAAAAAGTATAAATCTAATGAAGCTGAAATGAAGTGGGGAGAATTTTGGGAAAGTAACGGGGTGCACAAGTATGATCCGATGGTTTCTAGAGAAAAAACTTTTGTCGTAGACACTCCTCCACCAACAGTTTCTGGTTCTCTTCATGTTGGCCATGTATTTAGCTATACCCAGACAGATGTATTGACACGATTCCAAAGGATGAGAGGAAAGAATATTTTTTACCCCATGGGCTGGGACGACAATGGACTTCCTACGGAAAGAAGGGTTCAAGGGCTTTATGGAGTTCGGTGCAACCCAAACCTTCCTTACAATGAGAATTGGGAAGGTAAAATATCTAGCAAAAAGAAAAAAGAAGAAGAGGAAATCTCAAGAAAGAACTTTTTAGAAGTTTGTCAAAAGCAGACTGCTGAAGATGAAAAAAAATATGAAAAGTTATGGCGTCATTTAGGACTTTCCCTCGATTGGAACCAAGCTTATGAAACGATCAATGACCATTGTAGAAAAGTAAGTCAGCTCTCTTTTCTCGACCTTCAACAGAAGAATTTAGTAACGACTAAAGAGTCACCAACGATGTGGGATACAACTTTTCAAACTGCTGTGGCCCAAGCTGAAGTCGAGGAGCGCGAAAAAGGTGGTCACTTCTATGATATCCGCTTTGCTGTTGAGGATGGAAGTGACTTTGTTATTTCTACAACCCGACCAGAGTTATTAGGGGCCTGTGTTGCTGTTGTGGCTCACCCAGAGGATGAGCGCTATAAGCACCTTTTTGGAAAAACCGCTTTGACTCCTCTATTCAACGTACGTGTTCCCATTATGCCAGCGGAGCATGCTGATAAAGAAAAAGGCTCTGGGATTTTAATGGTTTGTACTTTTGGGGACATCCATGATGTTGAATTTTGGAAAGCCGAGGGTCTTCCTTTAAGGCAGATTATAGAAAAAGAAGGAACACTGGGGCCTATAGAGTATGGGTCGGCTAAATTTCCTAGTGAAAAGCCTGAAAAGGCCAATGATGTTTCAAAACAATTGGCAGGCCTCTACGTTAAGCAGGCCAGAAAAAAAGTTGTAGAGCTTCTTAGTGAAGAAGGTTCTTGCGCTGCTGGAAAGGGAGCCGCTCTTGTTGGTGAACCTAAACCGACTCAGCAATTTGCTAAACACTACGAAAAGGGTGATCACCCTCTAGAGTACATTTCTACCAGGCAGTGGTTTGTAAAAATTCTTGATTACAAAAAAGAGCTTATTGAACAGGGAAGAAAGATTAAATGGCACCCAGAAACAATGTTTAAACGTTATGAGCAATGGGTTGACGGTCTTAATCAGGATTGGTGTATTTCTAGGCAAAGGTTTTTTGGAGTTCCTTTTCCAGTCTGGTATCCCCTTGATGGAAATTGCCGCCCAGACTTTGAAAACCCTCTTTATGCTACCAAGGAACAACTTCCTGTAGACCCTCTTGCAGAAGTGCCTTCAGGATATCGTGAAGACCAAAGGGGCAAAGCAAACGGTTTTATGGGTGACCCTGATGTCATGGATACTTGGGCAACTTCCTCTATGACTCCACAAATCTCTAGCCACTGGGGAACCGATGATGAAAGGCATAGCAAGCTTTTTCCAGCAGATTTAAGGCCTCAGGCCCATGAAATTATCAGAACCTGGGCCTTTTACACAATTACAAAATCATGGATGCATGGGAAAGAGGTTCCCTGGAAAAATATTGCGATTAGTGGTTGGGTTGTTGACCCCCATAAAAAGAAGATGAGTAAATCTAAGGGCAATGTTGTGACTCCCGAGTCGCTTATTGATCAATATTCCGCAGATGCTCTTAGATACTGGGCTTCGAAGGCAAAGTTAGGTTCCGATACAATCTATGATGAAAATGTCTTTAAAGTAGGTCAAAGGTTGGCCACAAAAGTTTTTAATGCAAGTAAGTTTGTTTTCCTTCAAATAGAAAATGTGGAAGATCAATATCTTGGCATGGAAAATATAACCGAGCCTGTAGACAAAGTTTGGGCCTCTAAGATGAATAAAGTCATTGAAGAGAGTACACAGGCTTTTGAAAACTTTCACTATGCAACTGCGCTTTCATCTGTTGAAGCTGCTTTTTGGGAGTTTTGTGATATTTATCTAGAGTTAGTAAAAACCAGGGCCTACAAACTTAAGGATAGTTCGGAGGGCAGGTCTGCTCTTGCATGTCTTGCCTGGACTTGGAAAAACTTTATTAAACTTATGGCGCCTTTTTTACCTTATATAACGGAAGAGGTTTGGTCGTGGCATTTTGCTGAAAAAGAAGATGCCCCCTCTGTTCATAAAAGTGAATGGCCACAAGTGATTTCTTTAAATGAGGACAAATTTGAGGGGCCTCTTATCGACATGGCCAAGGAGGCCCTTAATGTTCTGAGGGGAGAGAAGACGACAGCACAAAAAAGTCTTCGTTGGCCAATTGAGGAATTAGTGCTTAAGGGCCAGGTGAAGGATTTAGACTATTTTAAAGAGATAGAAAAAGATATTGCCTTTTCTTCTAACCTGAAAAAGGAAATCCAGTATAAACCGCTTGAAGACAATGAAAGTGGGTTCGATGGACGTTACTTTGAGTTTTCTGTCACCTTATCTGAACATGCTGATTAGTTATTTTTTAAAAGAGAACATAGAGCTTGTATAAAAAAGGGCCCATAAGTGGCCCTTTTTAATTTAAAGATAAAACTTATTAAAACTGGAAGAATGGGTCTTTCTTAATGACTTTTAGGAAAGTATTCTAGTAGTGGAGAAAATTTTAGAATTGAACTGAATTTGATAAAAAAAGGAGTTTTTATGAAATCATATTTTCTTCTTCCTCTATTAGTTATTTTCTTAACGATTAGCTGCTCAAAAATTAATTCAGAGGATATTTCTCAAAAGGAAATATTTACAGATTATAAAGTATTATATGATGTGAAAAATGATGAAGTTGTTGCAAGGGCCACTTTTATCGCAAAAAATTGTTCTTGTGAAAAAATTTCTGGCCTAACAAGGGTTAAATTAAGTGGGGAGAGTTTTGTAAGCTTCAACGGAAAAAAACTTAAATTGGACGGAGTCATCGATAAAAATATTTCTTTGGAGTATTCAGGTCGGTTTAAGTTAGAAGATATTCAAGAAGAGGTGGTTCTCACTTACCAGAATAATGATGGAGAGGTTTTTGAAAATAGCTTTACTCTTTTAGGAGAACCAACATTTAAAATACCACCAAGAATTGTAGAAGTTGGGGTCGACAATCATTTAGAAATTGAAAAGAATTCATTACCAAAAGGTGAGAGTGAGCTTTACTTTGTGTTAAAGGACAATGAGTTAAGAACCCTTCAATCAGCACCAGTTTCTAACACTGATATTAATTCCGATGGTGAAGTTTCTTTTTCTTTAAAGTTGGATTCCTCAAGAAATGAGATTCTATCTGAAGAGGGTGAAATAGGACTTTGTGGATTGGTGAAAAGAAAGAATATAGAAAAACCTGAAGCAGGTGGACTTCTTTCTCTTTCAACTTGCGGACGTCCCTCTTTTGTAAGGATTTTAAATTAAGGTTTGCTTTGTTGGTGCTGGCTTTGGCAAAGCCGATCTAGGGAGTGCTCAAGAGGGTCGGGCAGCTTACCTTCTCTAGCTTTTTGTTTAAGGTAACGACTTGAGAAACTTTCATAGTCTATGGATTTATAATATTCAAACCTTTCTTTTACAATTGGTTTGAACCTGTCATTGCAATACTTCTTTAGGTAAGGTTTGACGTGTTTCCATCTCGACTTTTGATAATGGTTTGAATAGAAAGTCTCATCCCACTTTGGATTAGCATAATCTTTTATATTAAGGGGTCTTACAAGTTTCCATGTATGTTTAGCGACTTTTTTAATTCGAGGGTTTTTTCCCTCACAAAGACTGCGGAAAAACTTTAAACCTTGATAATTCGACTCCATATCACCGTAGGAGAAAACCCCTGATGCCATCGCACTCTCACCAAGGAAAACCCTTTCCGTTAAGATACCCAAGTCTAAAGCATGTTTAACGGCCTCTAATTGTTTTTGATCTTTTTGCAAAGAACTTTTTTTAATCTTAAGCGTTTTTAACTTCTTTAAGTAGTAGCCATAATAGACTAAGCCCATTCCAAAAAAATGAGAAATTTTATCGCTACCCATGTGGATGCCATTAATATTTATTGTAGGACTCATATTGACACCGAGTTTAAGAACTTTTTTATAAATTGTTTTTTCCAGATAATCCCACTTTTTTGTTCCATACTTCGGAAACCGGTCAATCTTTTTATTTTTCTTAACCCAGTGATCAGTATACTTTTGATCAATTTTGACAATTCCTTTACCAATCCAAGTAGCGACCCTTTCACATTTTTTTCTCATAAAGGGGCGTCTTTTTACTTTTCTAAGGGCACTCCTCATAAGCTCATTGTAATACCTGTTAATTTCCTCTGTGGAATCTTTAATTTCTTTATCCCAGGAAAGATAATTGTCAGTTTCAGAAGCTTTTAAGTTTGAATGAATAAACATTAAGACAATGGCAAAGATAATCAAAGTTAACCGTTGTTTATTGTGCATCCGAAAATTTAATCTTTTCATAGGAGATTTATACCACAGATTTGGTTTTTACCTTTTAATTTCAGTAAGTTTTTTATTTTTTTTATATAAATAAAATGTGGAATTTTTTCAACAAAAAATGTTGTAATCTAAAGATTTCAGGTGCTTTATCCGAACTGGAAGCTGAAAATTAAAAAAACTAATATAAAAATTCTGTAAAATAAAAAAAATTATCTGTTGAGGGACAAAAATGACTTTATTAAACACCTTTTTTAAAACAAAGTGGCCATTTGTCATGATTGGATTATGTTTATGCTTCCAGATCAACGCTAAAAGTTGGAAAGAGGTTGTGGAAGGAAGGGTTTTAAAAGAAAATGTATTACCTCTTTGTGAAGAGGACATCTATAAAGTCAAAGGAGGAACAAGCCCTCTTATGAAAAAGGTGATCAAGGCCGTTAATAAAGTTAAAAAGAGGGCAACTGTTAGGCCTGAATTTATCTTTACCAAAGGCTACGCAGACCTTGGTGTTTACCGTGGTGGAGATGAAATTTTTGGTAAAATGGCCAAAATGATAGAAAGCGCAGAAAAAGAAGTTCTTATTCAAACCTTCATTTTTGATATGAATTCACCCTCGGCAACGATGGTTTACGATGCTATTGTTAAGTTAGAGAAAAAGAGAAAAAAGATGAAGGCCAAGGAACCTGTGGTTGTGCGCTTTCTATTTGATATAATGGGGAGTAGAAAGGGGGCCAATGTTTTTGAGCTTATGACTTGGTCCGTTTTTGGAGGAAGAAAAACAACCTTAAAAGACAATGAAAATTACCAAATTGAATTTCCAAAAAAACTCGATCCCAAGTATGTTCGTTTTGAAATTAAAGGACATAGGCATGGTAATTTTATAGCCGTTACTCATAGTAAAACGATCGTTGTGGACAGAAAAGTTTCAATGGTTATGGGGGCCAACTTTATTGGCTACCACCATACAAGCGAAGAAGATACACCTATGGGAACTGATTTAATGGTAGACCATGGTTTTATCGTTCACGGTGAACCAGCATTAGGCTTGGCCGATGATTTTTACAACCTTTGGTTTAAAAATAAAGGGAAAATGTTGGGCTTTTCGTCACAATATAATGGAAATGTTGTAGCGGACAAATACTTAAAATGGGATAGAAAGCCTTTTTCACCCTTTAAAATGAATACTGCCGTTGAAGCTTTAAAGGGTAACAGGGTTTTAGGCCCAGTCTTGGTTGGAAACGTTGGACGTCATGCTGACGGTAGGAGGAGAAATAAGGACTCTGCTATCAATCCTCAAAATGCGGCTTTTAAGGCCATCATGAGAAATGCAAAAAGCCACGTCAATATTGTCTCACCATCTTTAAACTCTTGGTCTTTTATGGAGCTCATTATTGAAACACTAAAAAGAGGAGTTGATGTTAACTTTCTTCTTTCAAAAAACTATCAGGATTATAATAAGCTCTATCAAGAAGCTGGAACAAATAATGATGCTGTTAATTGGATACGTAAAAAGTGGTTAAAGCTTGATCCTAACACTCCAAAAACAAGCGTGAACTTCCTTGCAGAGACTCAAAAACAATTGTTAAAGAAAGAAGCAGGAAAATCCCAGTTTAAAAGAAAGAGGATAGGGGACTTTAATCTAACATGGTTTGTGACCCGTGGTGGAAATGTAAGTGGAAAGGATAAAGGAAAGTTTTATCGCTACAGCACAAGGATTAGAGAGAAGTTTTATAACCAAAACCACACAAAGTACCTTAGCGCCGATAATCAGGTCAGTCTTGTGGGGTCTGCCAATATTGATGAACAGTCATGGTTTAACTCAAGAGAGGCGAATATAATCGTTGATAGTCATGAGGTGGCAAAGGCCTGGTGCCGGAAAACATTTAAAACTGATTTTATAAGGGGACAAAGGTGGGGGCGCAAGTTTGATGTTGGGGAGGCATGCCGGTATCACTCTCAATGTGATTCTGGAAAATGCGACAGCAAAATTTTAAAAAAATCCTCCAAAACTTGTGTTTATAAAAAGGGAAGAGGTTTATCAGGAGATTATTGCACAAAGAGCAAGCAATGTAAGTCCAATGATTGTGATCCCCGTAAAATGAAATGCAATTAGACAAATCTCATAAAGGAATAAAAAAAGGCCTGGTTTATTACCAGGCCTTTTTTTATTCCTTTTAATTTTTTTCTTTTTTTAATTTAAATAAGAACTTTCAGACCAAACAACCTTAGATGAACTTTCATACCAAGACTCATATTTTTCCTGATACGCTTTTTCAACAACATTTCTTTTAATTTTCATTGTGGGAGTTAAGACGTTATTTTCAACTGTCCAATCTTCCTTCAACACAATTAATTTTTCTGGTTGTTCGTGTTTATCAATAGTCTTATTAATCTCTTTAAGGAGACCATTCAAAGACTTTTCAACCTCTTTTTGAGGCATCTTCTTACCGTCCTCAGAAAGATTAATCAGGGCTATAGGTTGAGGAAGTCCATTCCCAGTAACGCAAACTTGCTCAATAAGCTGACTTTTAGAAATTTTTAATTCAATTGGAGAAGGAACTACATACTTGCCTTTTCCAGTTTTGAAAAGGTCTTTAACTCTTCCAGTTATTTTAAGGTATCCGTTCTCATCAATTGAGCCCTGGTCTCCAGTTCTTAAATAACCATCTGTGAAGGTTTCTGCAGTTAACTCAGGCTCCTTATAGTAACCGTTCATTAGACAGTCATTTTTGATTTGAATTTCACCTTCATCGCTCAACCTTACATCAACCCTTGGCATTGCCTGGCCAACATAACCAAATTTTTCTTGGCCAGGTAGGTTAAGGTGTGAATAAGCAAAGTTTTCGGTCATGCCATAACCTTCAAGAAGCGTGAGTCCTAAGCTTTCCCACCACTTAAGAAGAGGTAAAGAGATCGGAGCTGCTCCTGTTGCTGCTATTCTGACCTTTTCAAGCCCTAGGCCTTTAAGAATTTTTTTCTTTATAAGTCCTCTAATGATTGGGATCCTTAGAAGTTTTTCAAGTTTCTTTTGAGGAAGCTTTTTAAGGACTCCCATTTGAAACTTTGTCCATAGTCTTGGAACAGATAGAAAGACCGTCGGCTTTGCTGTTTGGAGGTTTTCAACAAAAGTGTCGAGAGACTCGGCAAAGTTGATAATACCGCCACAGTATAAGGCCGCCGTTTCTACTAATAACCTTTCTGCAACATGAGAAAGTGGGAGGTATGAAAAAAAGCGGTCTTCTTGAGTTAATTTTGCAATTTTAACACCGTTGGTGCCAGCACATGAGAAGCTAAGAAAGTTGTGAACAACACCCTTTGGCACTCCAGTTGTTCCTGAGGTGTAGATAATTGTCGCAATATCTTCTTGATTAGGAACAGGGTTTTCCATGAGTGGTTCATTTTTTGCCAACAAATCTTTCCAATCTACGTAGCCTTTATCATCGTATGGAAAAGAGAAGCAGGTCACATCTTCCGGGATGCCTGGCTTCATATCTTCCCAGCCATCGAGTTTCCCTACAAAAAGAACCTTTGTTTGGCTATGAGTTAAGATAGTGTTAATGGTTTCAGCTTGGAGGTTAGGATATAAAGGCACTGAAACGTGACCTGCTAACCAGATCGCGTAATCGGCCATGATCCAATAAGGGCAATTTTTTGATAAAATCCCTATATGGCTCCCTTTAGGGAGGTTGAGGCTTTTTATGGCTTGGGCCACTCTTCTAACTTGATCCCCTGCTTCTTTCCAGTTCAATTCATGCCAACTTCCATCTTGTGGCCATTTAAAAAGTGGGTTATGAGGCATTGCCTTTTCCCATTGGTAGAACATCTCAAGGGGGGTTTTATAATTCTGGTGACCAGTCATCTCAACTCCTCTTTAATTTGGGTGGGGTTAATTAAGTTAAGGATTTAAGATCCTTAACTTAATCAAAAACTAGAAATTGAAGAGTCTTTAAACTCTACTATTTCAACGTTTTTGGGTTTAAAAATTTTTACCTATAATTTTTACTTTAGTCTTTCTACATAGGGAAGAAGATTTTAATAACTAGACAAAATTTCTGGGTTTTATAGATAAACAAATTTTATTGATCTAAATAGATCCATTCTTAAGGAATTAATAATTTACAGGAATGTAAGGTCCTGGACTTCTTCAGCATCCTGAGCACCTTCGAAAAGTTTGAAAACTTCTTCTATATTAAGGGATGATATTTCCATACGAGTCATAAACTTTATATGGCCTTTGGTAAATTCCCACTCGTACACCATTTCGGATAGTATTTTGTTTACGGGGAAGTAAATTTCATCAAAACCGGTGAGCACCATAGGAATACTTTTTCCAAGCTCATTTTGTTCCTTCTTTGCCAAACTAGAAATGCTGCCCCCAACTAAGTTACAAAATTCTTTAATATAATCCTCTACAAAATTGGGGTCATTCCAATATTTTTCTTCTTTATAAACTTTTTTAATTAATTCTCTGCAGAAAGATTGCTCGAAATAGGTCTTGAAATTTACGTTCACACCCCTTCCGGTCAAAGTGATCATTGCCAGGTTATTGTAGGAGATTACTTCACCTAACTTTCTGTCTTTGACCCTTTCCATTTGAAATTCTTCATCAGCAAAATAGGCTTCAAAGTTCCTCTTAATTGACGATTGAAATACCTCGATAAGGGATTCAAAGTTTTCTTTTTCAACGCCCATAGGCCAACTTTTTTTACCCTTCTTTAAAAAGGGTTTTAAGATTTTCAAGAATTTTTTGTTTGGTAAAAGGTTTTTTCATCAAAGCTATATTGCTTTCTGAGCCTAAAATCTTGACGACTTCTTCCCATGTGTAGTCCATGTAAGCAGTGCAAATTATGAAAGGATACTCAGGTTTTTGTTTCCTTACTTCTTTAATGGTTTGAATACCATCAATTCCTGGTGGCATTCTCACATCCATGAAAACAACATCGTAAGGGTTACTGTTTGCCTGTTCTATAAATTTTAACGCTTCTTCTCCTTGGAAAGCATGATCAAAAGTGAATTCAACATTGGCATCATCACTTGTATTTGAATCTTTACTTTCCTGACCTTTCAAGTCTGCAAGCAAATTATCTATCTCTCCGAACTTATTGCCACCTTGTTTATTGACCTTTTCAATAATCTTTACAATTAATGGATGTATGTCATGGTCATCATCAACAATAAGTATCTTTTTTTTCATTACTTGCCTCTAGTTTAAATCTTTCTCGACCGTGTTATCATCAGTCTATTAATCGGAAAAAAAATTATATTCTTTAGAATTTATATCCTATGAGCAAAGAACTTAGAGCAACCTCGAACTTAATAAAAATCCTTGAAGACTCAAAGAAAAGTGTTGAGCAGATATTTGATTCATTGCCTCTTATAATAGCTATTTTAAGGGCCGATGGGACTATTTTTAGAGGGAATGACACTCTGGCAAGAGTTCTCAAAGTTGACAAAGAAAAACTAATATATACGAATTTCAAATTGCTTTTTGAAGATAGTAAATGGGCTTTTCTTTCTAAATTTTTAAAGAATGCTGGTAGAGTTGATAGCAATTTTACCAGCCAGGTGAAGTTGGAAATAAAAACTATTTCAAAAGCCTATAAAATACCTTCTGTTTACTTATGGGACGTATATGTTTATCTCAAGAGACCTGAGCTCGGAGATCTTTATCTAGTTATTGGAAAAGATGTAACGGAAATTGTTCATAGACAAAAACAGTTGGAAACTTACAGCACGAACCTTGAAGAAATCGTTGAGGAGAGGACCGCTCAGCTGAAGGCCAGTCAAGAGAAAATGTTGGATTTGGCAAATAAATCGGGGAAAGCAGAAATTGTGTCTAATGTACTCCACTTGATGGGTAATATGTTGGGACCAATTAATTACTCGCTGGGGGAAATGCGAAATGACCTCAGCTCTAATGAAATCCATAAATATATGGAGAAAATATATGAAACTTTAGGGGAAAAAATTGCCGACTTTGAAAAAGACCATGATGGCGAGCGCTTTAAGAAAGATGTTATGAAGCTTTCAGAGCTTCTCAAAAAGATATCAAATGCGAACCTTAACCGGGATAACGACCTTATTTCCAATGCAGATTTTATTGGGACGAAAGTTGATTTTCTCGGACGATTTCTAAGTGAGCAGGAGCAGTTCTCAAATGTAAAAATTAAAAAAGCTGAGCAGCTTGTTGCAAAGGCCATTGAAGTTTCTTTAAATGAGTTAAAAGAAAAAATAGCTGAACATAAGGTCACAATTTTAAATAAAATAGATACTTCTATAAAAGTGAATCTGAATGAGTCAAAAGCAACATATGCTTTTAAACAAGTTATTTTAAATTCTGTTGAAGCCCTTAAAGACAAGGAATCGCCTACAATTACAATTATTTCGAAAGAGGATGATAACTTTATAGAAGTCGAAATAAATGATAATGGCGGTGGAATTGACCAAGATGTGAAAGGGAAAATTTTTAATTGCGGATTCTCTTCAAAGCCAGGTCATTTAGGAATAGGGCTGCATCAAGCATTTAACTTCATGATAGAGATGGAAGGTGGGTTGATTCTTAAAAATGAAGAAGATATGAAGGGCGCAACTTTTATACTTAGATTTAAAAAAGGATAGCCCCCCATATTAACTTTCTCTTGGTTGTACTTTTAAAAGGAGCCGATTTTGGCGAAGATTATAGTTATTGATGATGCCCAGCCAACACGAGCTAAAATGAGGATGTTTCTTGAGGAGGCAGGCTACACTGTTTTAGAGGGGAGAGACGGTGAAGACGGTTTAAGCGTTTTAAGAAATAACAAAGATGTTTCTCTTATTTTATGTGATGTAAATATGCCTGTTATGGACGGGATAACATTTGCTTTTGCACTTAAAGATGAAGATGGTCTTAAAGATATTCCTCTTGTTATGTGTACGACAGAGAACTTTGAGTCTGTAAGGGATGATATAAAGCAACTTGGCATCCGTGCATGGATGACTAAGCCAATTTCAAAAAAACTTCTCATTTTGGCCCTAAAAAAAATTCTCAATGATTAACATCACTTTCAACCTCCAGAAGCTTTTTATCTTCATCAGAGAAATAAAGAACGTTTTTTAGTTCGGGGTAAATGGGTTTAAATAAATCGACTAGTGAAGTTTTTTTGTTCCAGTGTCTAGGGCTAGGACATCCGATTCTTCTTTTTAGAAGGTCGTCAAAAGTTCTTACATTCTCTTTTTCAATAATGTTAAAAATTGTGTCCGCTGTTATTTCATCTTCTTTGAAGGGAAGGATGCAGGATTTTTGTCTTAATTTTTGTTTGGTCATGTTTGAGTTATAGGAGAGCTCTTTTTTAAGGACTATTTTTCTTGATATTTCCTGGCCCATGGTGCGGAAGGTGGTGTATTTACCTCCCGCAATAACGTGAATGTTGTGTTTGGGTTGATAAACTTTATGCTCTCTTTTTACTTCGCCTAATTCTGAACTATTGCTGTCTTTGATGAGGGGTCTCACTCCTGAAAAGCTTGAAATTATATCTTTTTCGGAGAGCATGATTTTGGGGAAATATTTTTTAATATTATCAATTAGATAGTGAACTTCGTCAGGGGTTGGGGATAAGTTAAAAAAGTTGCCTTCTACTTTTGTCTCGGTGGTACCAACTAAGATTGCATTTGGCCAAGGAATAACAAAGAAAACCCTATTGTCTTTAGTTCTTAGTAAGAGAGGACCTTTTATATCGAGGGCGTCTGCTCGAAGCCATATATGACTTCCTTTTGAAGGCGATAGAACAGGATCCCACTTTAAGTCTTTAAATTTACTTAAAAGATTGTCTGTAAAAGGCCCTACTGAAAAAATAACATCATCCGCCGAAATTGTTTTCGTCACTTCGGAGTTGAGAGAATCTTTTAATTGAAGGTTATTCTTTATGCCTTGTACTTCCAGCTTTTCAAGTTCTATATGAGAAAACGCTTGGCTTCCCGATGCCTCTTTTAAGGAATCATAAATAACTTCAAGAGTTAATTTCGCGTCATCTACGATTGCATCGTAATAAAGACCTGCACCAGTAAGGTTTTCGTTATTAAGTGAAGGGATAGAGTTGAGGACTTCTTTTTTAGATAGGATTTTATGTGGAGTGTTTTTGTAACTGGATAAAAAGTCGTAAAGGCTTAGTCCAATTTTTACCATCCACAAAGGTTTATTAAATCCTTTATAAATAGGAAAGTGGAAAGAGCTCTCGTAGCAGAGGTGTGGAGCAAGTTCCAACCAGAGGTTTTTTTCGTGAAGTGCTTCCCATACGAGGCTGAAATCAAGTTTTTCCAGGTAGCGGATGCCTCCATGAAGCATTTTTGAACTACTCTGACTCGTTTGAGAGGTGAAGTCTTTTTTATCAATTAAAAGGCAATGAAGGCCATGAAGCGAAAGGTCTCTAAAAATACCTGCTCCGACAATACCGCCGCCAACGACGACAACGTCATAATGATCTTTAAGAGAATGAATAGGAGAGGGAAGTTTATTCATGGGATTATGTCTCTCTTTTCACAACCCTTACCACATTACCTGTGCAGGTTAAAGAAAATTGAGGATTTTTTTGTCCAAAAGGTGGAGGTGGAAGAGGAGTCATTTGATACTGAATATTAATAATGGCGTTACCTTTCATTTTACGGGCATGGGGTTTTAGCTTTTCTGCAAGCCTTTCATAAATAAGGCGGGTGCTATGGTCTTCAGATATACCCTTTACTTCTTTCGGGCTTTCCACAGGGGCGATGTCGGTTTCCCATCCCTCCCAACCACCTTTTGAAAGTGTCGCGTGGTCAATAACTGTGTGCTCTGTCACTAAACCCATATAGTGAATAACTTCATAGCTTTCCAAATGAGATGAGTTTGAGGTAAAAATAAATTCATTACTTTTTAACTCCTCTAAGTTTTCAACGAAAGATTTATTTTGAGGAAAACTACTTTTGTGGGTCTGGCCAAGGTCTGTTGGGTCGAACTCTTTTGATGGTCTTACTTCATGACTCAGACCCATCTCTATTTGCAGGCACTCACTTCTCAATTTATGGGCGAGAGTAATTGCAGCATATTCGCTAACGTGTGAAATGATAAGCCTTCCATGTTTAAGGCCTAGGTTGATATCCTTCTCATTTTCTGAGTTTAAAAAACCGTACTCATTGAGAGTCGTTTTTATGTGATCAATTCTTCTTGGATCTATTTGGTGGAATACGAGGCTAAAAGGTGGGTTTGCACCTGATCCCAATTTGATAGGAGAAAGACTTTCACCAAATGATTTAACTTCATCTAAATTTTCGTAACTTTTGTTTATTTCTGAATTGTCTGGTTGGGCAGGGCTTGAAAGCTCCTCAGGCTCAGGCTCAGGCTCAGGCTCAGGCTCAGGCTCAGGCTCAGGTTGAGCCTCTAATTCTGGCCCTGGCTCAGAATCCTCTGCAGCCTTGGACTCCAGTTCAAAATTTGAGTCCGGACCTACTGAAAAGTCAGTGCTTTCTTGCTCTTCGAAGGGGTTATTTGGAGGTTCAACATTTTCTTGTTCTTCATTATAATCTGATTCAAAGGAGTCAGCATTAAAGTCTGTAGAAGAAAAGTCAGGGCTTTCATTTGCTTCTAGGTCAGAGTCTTCTGATGCAGAGTCAAATACATTCTCTTCTGCTTCCTGAACGTGCCAGTTATCTTCCTCAATGCTATCTTCCTCATTGGTATTTTCCCCTAAAGAAAATGGCTCATTATCTGTTAGGTCGTCTTGAGAAGGTTCATCTGTCGGTGATGAGGAAAACTCAGGGGGAAATTCGTCTGGAGGTCCTTCACTGTCGTTCGAGGCCAGAGATTCCTCTTCTTCGGCAAGAAGCTTTTCTGTTTCAGGGTCTGTTTCGTGAAGATATTCAGAAAGATCCTCTAGTCTGGTAAGATCATCTTTTTCTTCGGCCACGTGCTGATTCCTCTTTGGGGTAGTTACACCCCCAAATTATAACAACACGCAAAAAAAGAGGCAAATTGAAGAGGTTTCTTCCAGTGCTAGAAGCGCCTTATAAAAGCTTCATTATCCATGACACTGTTTGAATTTTTTGCCTGAGCCACATGGGCAAGGATCATTTCTGCCAACTTTATTTTTACGCCTTACAGGTTGTCTTTTTCCTTCGGCCATTTCTTCTTGGGCTTTTTGCTCAGCTTTGTGGGCCTCAAGCTGGGCTTCAAGTTGGGCCTGTTGCTGCCTCTTCAGTTCTTGCATTTCATCTTGGCTATAGAGCTGAACTGTGAAAATATTTTCAACAATCGATTTTTTTACCTCTGACCTCATATTCTCAAAGAGGTTGAAGGATTCTCTTTTATATTCTGTTAAAGGATCTTTTTGAGCATAGGCCCTTAAATTAACCCCTTCTTTGATGTGATCCATCGATAATAAATGATCTTTCCAGAATTGATCAAAAATTGAGAGAAGTATTTCCCTCAAAGCCATTTTGACTTGGTCTTCTTCGTAGGCGGAAAATTTTTGATCAAGTAAGCCTTTTGCTTTTTCGTGGATGTAAGTGGCAAGCTCTCCGTCATGTTTTTGGTAACACTCTTCAAGATCTAAGACTTCTTTCGAATTGAAAGTTGTTTGGAAGCTATTGACAACGTCATCCCATGGCCATTGATCAAGAGGCACTTTCTTTTCTGGTCTGTACGTTTCTACTAAAAAGAGGGCGACGTCTTCAACCATCTCTTTTACAAAGCCCATATTATCATTGTCGCCAAGAATATCACGCCTTAGTTTGTAAATAACTCTTCTTTGGTCATTCATAACATTATCATATTCGAGAAGGTGTTTTCTTATTTCAAAGTTGTGTCCTTCAACTTTCTTTTGGGCCTTAGCGATAGCGTTTGTGACCATTTTATGTTCAATTGGCTCGTCATCCTCCATGCCTAGGGTGTCCATCACTTTTGAGATTTTGCTTGAAGCAAAGATTCTCATAAGGTCGTCCTCTAGGGACAAGAAAAACTTAGATTGGCCGGGATCACCTTGCCTTCCTGAACGCCCTCTTAACTGATTGTCGATTCTTCTGGACTCATGTCTTTCTGTTCCTAGAATGAAAAGTCCGCCCAGCTCTTTAGTTTCATCGCTCAGTTTAATATCCGTCCCACGGCCTGCCATATTGGTTGCAATTGTGACAGAGCCTTTAGCACCAGCATTTTCGATAATTGAGGCTTCTCTTTCATGCGCTTTAGCATTTAAAACTTCATGAGGTATTTTCTTCTTTTTTAGCACTTGAGAAATCTTTTCAGAGTTATCAATCGAAATTGTCCCTACTAAAACAGGTTGCCCTTTTTGATGAAGTTTCTCAATAAGATCGGAGACTGCCTTAAATTTCGCTTCAGAGTTTTTATAAATAACATCTGCTTCATCAAACCTTGCAACAGGAACATTTGTAGGAATAACCGTAACTTTTAGGTTATAAATCTTCCCAAACTCTTCCGCTTCAGTATCCGCTGTACCAGTCATACCTGCTAACTTATTATAAAGCCTAAAGTAGTTTTGAAAGGTAATAGAGGCAAGGGTCTGATTTTCGGACTTAATCTCGACACCTTCTTTTGCTTCAACTGATTGGTGAAGACCATCTGACCAGCGAGAGCCTTCTTTCAGCCTACCAGTAAATTCATCAACAATCACAACCTGTCCGTCTTTTACTACGTAGTCCACATCCTTTGTGAAAAGAGTGTGTGCCTTAAGAGATTGGTTGAGGTGGTGAAGAAGTTCAGTATTTTTGATATTAAAGAGGTCGTCTATCTTAAGTTTGGATTGAATTTTATTGATTCCCTCATCAGTGAAAATAGCACTTCTAGCTTTTTCATCAATCTTAAAATCTTTGTCTTTTTCTAGATTAGGAATAACTTTATTGGCGACATGATACAGCCCTGTGTCACCTTCACTCGGACCCGATATGAGGAGAGGAGTCCTGGCTTCATCAATAAGAATTGAGTCGACCTCATCGACAATACAAAAATTATGCTCTCTTTGGACATAATCCTCCAAGCTAAACTTCATGTTGTCTCTTAAATAATCAAAAGCAAACTCATTATTTGTGCCATAGGTTATGTCAGCTTGATAAGCAGCTTTCCGGTCATCTTCTTCCATATCGGTCAAAATGCACCCTACGGTGAGTCCAAGAAAGGTGTAAATGGCACCCATCCACTCGGCATCCCTTTTAGCAAGGTAGTCGTTAACCGTTACCAAGTGAGCCCCCTTTCCAGTAAGGGCCCTTAGGTAGAGTGCTAATGTAGCGGTAAGAGTTTTTCCCTCACCTGTTTTCATTTCTGCAATATTCCCTCTGAAAAGGGCGACCCCACCCATGAGTTGGACGTCAAAGTGCCTCATTTCGAGCGTCCTGACTGAAGCTTCTCTTACTGTTGCAAAAGCTTCAGGAAGAATAGATTCAAGAGAAGAGCCATTTTTGATCATTTCCCTAAATTTTGTAGTTTGTGCACGAAGTTCATCATCAGATAATTTCTTCATATGGGGCTCAAGCTTATTGATGGCCTCTAAGATGGGCTTCATTTGCTTGAGCTCTCGGTCATTACGCGTCCCAAAGATCCTTTTTATGGTGTTGAGCATTGCTTTTTTCTCCTCAATTAATCCAATACGTAATAAAGGGGGTCTACCGGTGTACCATTGACTCTTACCTCATAGTGCACATGAGGACCAGTAGAAAGTCCTGTATTACCAACTCTTGCAATTATCATGCCTCTTTTAACAGGCTGGCTTTTTTTAACCTCTAACTTACTTGCGTGTGCGTAGATTGTTTCGACTCCATACCCATGGTCTATTTGGACAATGTAGCCAAAGCCTGGCTTTTTCCCTGAAAAAGTTACGATTCCATCAGCCGGGGCTATTATTTGAGTACCTGGTTTGGCACCTATATCAAGGCCTTCATGCATTTTTATACGCCCAGAGTAATGACTTTTTCTAGGTCCGTAGTAGCTTGTTATCCAACCTTTGGTGGGGAGCAATGTAGGAGTAGATTTGAGAAAGCTATCTTGGTCGAGAAGGTGCTGGTCAAGTTGGTGCACCTTAACCTCCATATCTTTAATGAAGTTTTTCATAACATTAAAGCTGTGATCAAAGCGGGCAAATTGAGAAGCAAGAGAGAAGCTACTCTTAGTAAGCTGAGACCATTCTTTTGTGTAGCGGTAGCCGGTATGAAGTCCAAATGATGCAGCGATCTTTTTTTCATAGAGCGTTTTTAACTTTATGAAGTTCTTTGTGTTAGTTGTTTTGTCTTGATTAGGAAGGTCTAGAAGTTGATCAAGTTTTGGAAAGAATCTTTCAGAGGGGTTCTTTGAGTAGGATGTTTCTTTTAGTCTTACAGGATTGCCTTTTTCTTCCACCTGGAGGATATCATTGTCAAGCCTTGGTTTCTCAGAGTCTTTTCGAAGAGATTCTTTTAGCTGAACTTTTGATTTCATTTGCTGAAATTCTTGTTCTTCTAAACCTGTAATGACTCGAAGTTTCCTTTCAAAAATATGAATTCTTCTTATGTCCTCTGTTAATGAATTAAGTTTTCTGTCAAAGAGTTCAATTTGTTCCTTGAGCTGTCTATTTTCTATAGTGAGGTGCTTATTTTTGTAAACTTGGTTAATAAGCTTTGAGTAGTCATAAGCGAGGATTCCAATAATAACGATGGTTATAACAGAAAAAAAAACGATGGCCCTAAACATGACTTTAGGGATTCGAAAGGATTTAACGCCTTTTTCTCTTTCCGGTATAATCATAATGGTAAAATACTTGTCCAAAACATTGTCTCCCTAATAGAGGTCCCAGGTAAGTTATTGGAAGGATTCACTTAAGACTTTACTATATAAAAGTTGAAAAGGGAGAGCAATTTAAAAGACTTTTTTAATTAAAATGTCTCATTGGGCCACAACTAAAATGACTGAAATATTATCATTTCCTCCGTTTGCATTGGCCTGTGCGACTAGGGAAGCTACAGTTTGGTGGAGAGTTTTCTCATCTGCTAATTTAGGATCAGGGATAAATTTGTTAATGATATGGAGTATGTCTGAATCTGAGACTTTGCTGTGAAGCCCATCTGAACACAAGACAAAGATATCATTTTTTCTTACCTTATAGGTGAAGACGTCAACATCAACATTTTCTTCTAGGCCACAAGTTCTTACGAGGACATTCTTATTTGGATCAGCGGCGGCTTGCTCTCTCGTATAAATATTAAGGTTCATCTTCTCTTGGATGAGCGAGTGATCCCTTGTAATTTGGTAGACTTGGTTTTTATTTATTAGGTATCCCCTCGAGTCCCCAAGGTTTGATACATAGGCAAAAGGACCTTTGAAATAAACCTGAACTACCGTTGTACCCATTCCCTTAAGCTCAGGCATTTTATTTCCCAACTCAAGAATGACTTGGTTTGCTTTTTTTACTGAATCTGAGCTTGCTTCGTTTGGAGTTTGGTTTTTGTTTTCATCTATGTATTTAGGGATTGTTTTAACTGCGAGGCTTGAAGCCGTTTCCCCACCTGCATGTCCACCCATTCCATCAGCTACAATAAAGAGTCCTTCCTCGTTACTGGAATAAATAGAATCTTGGTTTTTGCTTCTTTTTAAGCCTATATCTGTTAGGCTTGCCGATAGAAGACCCATAAAATAATCTCGCTTTGGATAGAAAAGCCTTAGCATATTCATTTTCCGGTCCTACAAAATTCTTGTCAAGTGGATAGAATTAGTCTGCTTCCCCATCAGAAATTTAGCGAACAACCCTGAAAAGTTTTACCCTATGTTCTATTCTGGAATGGGTTATAATGAGAGGAGTGTGGTTTATTGTAGTCTCATCTCAAGGGGTACTCTTCCAATGGCCAAGTTAAAAATAACTGATTTTATGGACAAAAATTACAAACTAGAAGATTTCGCTCACTTGCACTGGGAGGGGACTTTTCAAGAGTACCTCGATATTGTTGCTGAAAATCCAAGAGTTACAAGGAATTGCTTCCAAAGAATCAATGACATGATTCAATCCTATGGGACAAGCAAATATATAGAATACAAAAAAGAAATTACTAGGTACCACTTTTTTAATGACCCTTTTGAAAAAGGGGCGGATGCCGTTTATGGTATCGATGTCCACCTGATGAAGTTAGTCAATTTCTTCATGTCCGCAGCAGCTGGGTATGGGACAGAAAAGAGGGTTTTACTACTTCATGGACCTGTTGGTTCTGCAAAGTCATCAATTTCGCGTCTTTTAAAAAAGGGACTTGAGCATTATTCGAAGACTGATGATGGGGCCCTTTACACATACGAATGGTTTGATGAAGAAAGAAGTGAAATTCTTGGAGGAGAGAAGGTTTTTCCTTCACCTATGCATGATGAACCTCTGAAACTTATTCCCAAAAGTGTGAGGGGTGATTTTGTCAAAGAGATTAATAAGGGTCTTGATGGGTTTAAGATTTCTATAAAAGGTGAGCTGGATCCAGCAAGTCGATATATTTATACAGAATATATGAAAAAGTATGATGGTGATTGGAAAAAAGTCCTCAATCACGTAAGAGTTAAAAGACTTATCCTTTCCGAAAAGGATAGAGTCGGAATAGGCACTTTTCAGCCAAAAGATGAAAAGAATCAGGATTCAACAGAGTTAACAGGTGATATAAATTATAGAAAAATAGCTCACTACGGTTCAGATTCAGATCCTAGGGCCTTTAACTTTGATGGCGAGTTTAATATTGCTAACAGAGGGATTGTTGAATTTATAGAAATGCTTAAATTGGACGTGGCCTTTCTTTATGACCTTTTGGGAGCGAGTCAGGAACAGTCAATTAAACCTAAGAAGTTTTCCCAAACGGATATAGACGAAGTTATTTTGGGCCATACAAATGAGCCAGAATTCAAAAAGCTGCAAAATAATGAGTTTATGGAGGCTTTGAGGGACAGGACTGTTAAGATAGATGTCCCATATATTACAAGGCTGGAAAACGAAGTAAAAATTTATAAAAAAGATTTTAACTCAGATAAAATTCCTCACATTCACATCGCTCCTCACACATTGGAGATGGCTTCTACCTGGGCCATTATGACGAGGCTTGAAGACCCTAAAAAAGCCGACTTAACAAAGCTTCAAAAGTTAAAGCTTTATAATGGTAAAACCTTACCTGGTTACAATGAAGATAATGTAAAGGAGCTTCGTAAGGAAGCTATTAGAGAAGGACTCGAGGGAATTAGTCCTAGATACATTCAAGATAAAGTATCGAATGCACTTGTTAAAAATGGACACCTTGGTTGTTTAAACCCTTTTATGGTTTTTAACGAGTTAGAAGCAGGTTTAAAGCACCACAGTCTTATAACAAGTCAAGAACAATACGATTTATATAAAGAAATGCTCGCCATAACGAGACAAGAATACGAGGACATTATTAAAAATGATGTTCAGAAGGCCATTAGTGTAGATGAGACAGCTATACAAACTCTTTGTGCCAACTATATTGATAATGTTAAGGCCCACACCCAAAAGGAAAAAATTAGAAATAAATACTCAAATAGATTAGAGGATGCTGATGAAAGATTCATGAGGTCTATCGAAGAAAAAATAGATATACCTGAGTCGAGAAAAGATGATTTCCGTCGTGAAATAATGAATTATATTGGGGCTTTGGCAATCGAAGGAAAAACCTTTGACTTTAAGATGAACGAAAGGCTTCACCGAGCATTAGAGCTTAAGCTTTTTGAAGATCAAAAAGATTCAATAAAATTAACGACAATTGTTTCAAGAGTCGTTGATAAGGAAACTCAAGAAAAAATAGACGTAGTTAAAGCGAGGCTCATGAAAAATCACGGTTACTGTGAAATTTGCGCCACAGATGCACTTAACTTTGTGGCCTCTATTTTTGCTAAAGGTGATTCTGCTAAGGCTTGAGTAGATTAAGATTAAACCCAGGGGAATGAATGGGTCACCCAATTAAAAGAGATCATGCTCGGTTCAGAAAAGTCGTTAAAGGAAAAGTTAGGGATAATCTCAGGAAATATGTCTCAAGCGGAGAAATGCCTCATCCTAAGGGAAATGGTGCTTACAAAATCCCCATGCCCCATATTGAAACTCCTAGATTTAAATTTGGTGAAAGACAGCAAGGTGGCCTTGGTCAGGGCGAAGGAAAACCTGGCGATCCTGTAGAGGGAGAGGAAGGTCAGCCAGGTCAAGGAGAAGCTGGTGAAGGGGAAGGAAAGAAAGAGCTTGATATAGAGCTAACTTTAGAGGAACTAGCGAGTATTCTTGGAGAAGAATTAGAGCTTCCAAATATTGAGCCTAAAGGAAAGAAGACCATCCAAACGACAGTTGACCGATACAATAGTATTGGTATGGTCGGGCCAGACTCCCTCAAACATTTTAAGAGAAGTTATCGAGAAGCTTTAAAGCGTCAAATAACAACAGGTAGTTATGATCCTAATAACCCAATTATTGTTCCCACCAGACCAGATTTTAGATACAGGTCTTTTAGTTCAAAAGAAGAATTCGAAAATTCCGCAGTTGTTATTTATATGATGGATGTGTCTGGTTCTATGGGCGATGAGCAAAAAGAAATTGTTCGAACAGAGAGCTTTTGGATTAACCTATGGCTAAAGAGCCAGTATAAATCGATTGATATCCGCTATATTATTCACGATGCGACGGCAAAAGAAGTTGACGAGAAAACATTTTTTAGGACTAGAGAAAGTGGGGGAACATTAATTTCGTCTGCCTTGAAACTATGCAAAGATATCATGAAGGAAGATTACGATCCTAATGAATGGAATATATACCCCTTTCACTTTTCTGACGGTGATAATTGGTCTACAGATGATACAAAGCTTTGTTTGGACCTCTTAGATAAAGATATTATTCCTGATTCAAACGTTTTTTGTTATGGGCAGGTTGAAAGCCGCTATGGTTCAGGTCAGTTTTATAAGGACCTTTTTAACAAATACGGAGAGGAATCAGACTCTGTTATCTTAAGTAAAATAAAGAATAAGTCCGCCATTTTAGACTCGATAAAAGACTTTTTAGGGAAAGGTAAATAAATATGAACCGAACAAAGCCTATTTCAGGAGAGCTTCTGAGGTTAAAAGAGGAAATCCTAGGCTATGCTTTAGGTTACGGCCTTGATTTCTATGATGTATGTTTTGAAGTTTGCGATTATGATACAGTTAATATTCTTGCTGCTCAGGGAGGATTTCCGAACCGCTACCCTCATTGGCGCTTTGGTATGGAGTATGATCAGCTCTCAAAAAATTATGCTTATGGATTGTCAAAAATTTATGAGATGGTTATTAATACAAACCCTTGTTACGCCTATCTATTGAACGTTAATAATATAGTTGATCAAAAGCTTGTTATGGCCCATGTTTATGGGCATGCAGACTTTTTTAAAAATAATTATTGGTTTCACCACACAAATAAAAATATGATGGATGTGATGGCCAATCATGGAACTAAAATAAGAAGGTATATGGAAAAGTTTGGACAGGACAGAGTTGAAGCTTTCATTGATAGCGTCTTGTCTTTAGAAAATCTTCTCGATACAAATGTATTGTTTGAAAAGCAAATTAATGAGGATGATGACGATGATTATGAAGGTTTGGAAGGGGGTGATCTCCAGGATGAAAGGAGTCAGGCCTTAAAGTCATTCATGGACTCAAAACTTTTTAAAAAAGGCAGGAAGAAGAATAAGAAAAAAGAAAAGAACGATAAGTTAGGCCATGGAGCTTCTAAGTTACCCACGCGTGATATCATGAGGTTTATTATGGATTATGCCCCGCTAGAGGAGTGGGAAAGTGATATTGTAGGGATCTTGAGGGAAGAAGCTTATTATTTTCTTCCTCAGCGTCTGACAAAAATTATGAATGAAGGGTGGGCCAGTTATTGGCACTCAAAGATTATGACCCAAAAAGCATTGAAATCAAGCGAAGTAATTGACTTTGCAGATCAACACGCTGGTGTCATGGCGATGAGTAAACGTCAGATTAACCCTTACAAAATAGGGATTGAGCTTTTTAGAGATATTGAATTTAGGTGGGATACTGGTCGTTTTGGGAAAGAGTTTGAAGATTGCAAAGATATGGTTGAAAAGAACAGATGGGATAAGGAATTAAATTTAGGAAAAGAAAAGATATTTGAGGTTCGTAAAAGTCATAACGATATAACCTTTATTGATCAATACTTCACTCAAGATTTTTGTGAGAGGCAAAGTTTATTCACTTATCGGTTTAACCCAAGAACTGGACGGAATGAAATAAACTCCGTGGAATTTGCAAAAATAAAGGAAAAGTTACTGGCCCAACTAACCAATTTTGGAAGTCCTGTTATAGAAATTGAAACATCCAACTACGGTAATAGGGGAGAAATCCTTCTCAGACATGTCCACCAGGGGGTGGACCTCGATATGGGTCTAGGCGCCGATACTATGAGAAATATTTTTGCCTTGTGGAAAAGACCAGTAAACTTATCAACTCATTATGATGGTAATGAAACCGTTTACGTATTTGATGGAAATGAACTAAAATCAAGGTAACAGCAGAAGTTCTCTCTAACTGAGGCTTAGTTTCTCAAGAAAATTCAGTATTAGGCTCACTTTTTTGGGGGTAATAGGCTTAACAATCCAGGCCTTGACAACACCTGAAGTTTTTACTTTTTCATAAAGAGCTTTGCCCTCATCGGTTTTCTTATTGATTGTTTCAGTTGTACACATAATCGTTGGGATGTCTTTAAACTTTTCGTTTTTAGATTGCCTGGTTATAAACTCGATCCCGTCCATTTCAGGCATATTAAGATCACAAATAATAAGGTCAATAGGTCCATTATTTAATTTTTCTAAGGCATCTAAACCATTAACTGCTTCAGTGCAAGTGTGCTTATGAGGCTCTAAAAAATTCTTGAGTTGTATCCTTGTAGATGAAGAGTCATCAACAATTAATATTGCGGCCATGATTCCCTTTGATTCCAGAATAATTTAAAAAAATCAGACAAACGCACTCTTAAATTATATTTAAATTATTTAATTTCATCAAATAAGAATTAATTACCAATCTAAAAAGAGAAAACCTTTTACAAAAGTGATTAAGTTTTTTTTTCTGATTGCCGTATAGTTGGTGGCAAACCAAGGAGCAAAAGATGAAAGTTCTGCTTGTAGAAGATTCAAAGGATTTTCGAAAAAAGCTAAAAAACCTTTTAGAGGAAGATTATGACATCAGGGAAGCGACTGATGGACTGGAAGGGCTTCAATTAATTAGAGATGAAACCTTTGATCTTGTCATAACAGATCTAAATATGCCCAATTTGGATGGTCTTTCAATGCTTCAAAAAATAAGAGAGGAAGGGCTGGAAGCACCTCCAATAATGATGGTGACAACGGAGTTTGATCCTGAGTTAAAGAGAAAAGGAAAAGAGGTCGGAGTTTCATTTTGGATTGTAAAACCAATCTCCGAACCAAAATTTCTTAAAGTCGTTGAGACGCTATTAAGCTAATAAGAGGCTTTAAATAACGTAAGGTTTTTGGGGTAACTTATGAGTGACCAAGAAGAAAAAATAGATAATAGAAGAAGTACTTCGATAGCGAACAAACTCATTATATTCGTTGTCTTGGGCAACTTTTCTATTGCGGCTGTAATTTCAGGGTACAATCTTCAACAGGCTTGGCAAGAGAACTTGGAGGCAATTAAAAAAGGCTTTGAAAGGATAGAAAGGTCTGTTGGTGCCACGCTTGGAACTTCTCTCTACACAGAGGATGAGGACCAAACAAATAAGGGCCTAGAAGGTATCGTAGATAGAGTTAATGTTCAGGCCAAACTCTATGATATGGATGGTGTAGAAGAGCTTGAAGAAGGAAAAAAACCAAAACCAAATTACGTAAAAGAGACTACGGACTTAAAAAAAGAAGATTGGGGTGCAGATCTACAGGAAAGCAAAATTAATGTTATGTATAAAGACCCTGATGCTGGTGAAGATGCGGAAGCGGAAAAGGTTGGACTCCTTGTTATTTCGGCAAGTACTAAAGTGGCCAGGGACACCCTCGTTAAACAGATGATTACCCAATTGATTATTCAAGTATCTCAGGTAGTTGCAACAACATTTCTTCTTTTCTTTGTGTTTAGGAGTCTAGTTTCTAGGCATCTTTCGCATATGGCTGGCTATGCTTCAGCTCTTGACCTTGATGACTTAAGTGGTGAAGGTCTTATACTTAAAAGGAAACAATCAAATACAAAAGATGAGCTAGAGGAAGTTGTCATCTCATTTAATGGTATGAAAGATAAACTGAAAGTTTCTCACGAAAAGTTAAAAGATTATGCAGAAAACCTGGAAGATAAAGTCAAAGAAGCTACAAAAGAAATTGAAGAAGAGAAAGAAAAAGTTTCAAACCTCCTTAATAATATGCAGCAAGCTGTTTTTTCAGTGAATGAAAGTCTTGAAATTATTGGTCCTGTTTCTGCCTATACTAATGAAGTATTTGGGCAGGAAGTAATTGGGGAAAATATTCTTGAAACACTATATAAAGATGTAAATAGACAGTCAGAACAGTTCTCTAATATAAAAAGTGCTCTTTTTGCTATCTTTGGGGAAAATGAGCTCCAATACCTATTAATGGAGGAGCACTTGGCTCCTAGAATGGAATATATAAAAATCGTTGATGAGAAGGAAGAGGATCGCGTCTTTTCAATTTCTTACACACCACTATGGGATGAAGATGAAAATTTAGAAAACCTTATGTTTATCGTTGAAGATATAACTGAGAGAGAGAAACTTGCTGCTAAAGTTGAAAAAGAGAAGAAGGCCAACCAGAAAAACATCTCAATTATTACAGAAATGGCAAACTTGGATATTGAAGATATTTCTCAATTTCTTCAAAGTGCACCAAAGCTTGTTGAGGATACGATGGTTTTGGCCAAAGCTGCACCTACGGACTCGAATGTTTTGACAGAAATGTTTCGTTACCTCCATACTCTTAAAGGAAATTCAAGAGCATTCAACTTCTTCTCAATATCAAGTATTACACATATCGCCGAAAGTCATGTGACCGAAATAAGAAAATCAGTTTCTGAGGGAAAAGCTATATCAAGAGAAGATTTCAATCCGATTATTTCAAAACTTTATGAAATTAATTCTGAAATTAACGATTATGGGAGCTTGGCAAAGAAAGTCTTTAGAATTGAAAATGAGTTTGAGAAAAAACTTGTTGGAGAAATACAAAACTTCACAGTTAACCTCGACCAGTTGATCTCAAAAAACATTACGAGAAAAGAGCATCTTTTTGATGCTAATCAACCAGGTAAAACAAGGAAGAAAGTTTTTGTTGAAGTTCAGGAAAAAGATATTAAAGATGATATTATTTCAGTTCTAAAACGAAACACTCACTCTCTAAAAGGATCTTTAAGATCCATGAATCGATTGGATGTTTCAGAAATGGTTCACCAATTTGAAGGGTCTTTCAATAACCTTGAAGATCTCAGAAATTCTGATCTTGAAGAGTTTAGTAAGGATTTTATTGGAAACTATGTTGAGATTAAAGATATTGTAAGGTCTATTTATCAACAATCAGACATGAATATGCCTTATACAAAACAATGTGATGATTGGTCAGAAATTTTTAAAAATTTCTATGACTTTTCTAGAGGAATTGATCATATCTTTGAAATGGAAGATTCGGTTATAAAGCTGGAAAGAATTCTTTCTGAATGTAGAAGGCTTAACTTTCATTTTTTAAGCAGGGTTTTCAGTGATATCTTTGGAATAATCAAATCCGGCCCAAAGAAATTTTTGGAAAATAAAGAGAGAATTCGTTTTCAAGTAAGAGAGCTTTGGCTTTACTTTGCCCTTACTTGCCGCCTCGATTATGACAATGTTAGAAAGTCAGATAGCGATAAGCGGTTTTTTAATGAAATGAATGACTTGGCCCAGGATATACATAAAATTCAAGAGAAAATTAAAGGTGTAAGTTCTAATTCAATACTCGTTAAAACTTTGAAAAGGATCAATAGCTCAAAAGAGGATCCAGGCGATCTTTTTAAGGAAGCTGGAAAATATTTGGTCGATGATGGTGAAAGCAACTTTTTCAACTACTTCATTTGCCCAGATGAAAGCACCTTACCTAAGATTAAGATGATATTGGCAGACTTTAGAACAACTAGAATAGTGAATGATTTACCAGACAAGACAAGGGCCTTGATTGAAGACGGTGATCCAGTTGCTAGTCTTCTTATAAAGTTTTTTGAAGAGAACTCAGACTATCTTTATTTAAAGCTTATCGATTTCTCTCAACTCCTTAATGGGTTTTATCAAGAGAAAAAAGACGATGATGATGAAGATCAAGAGATTAGTAAAGTTGAGATGGTTCCTGTTGTCCTTAGAAATCTAAAGAGGCTTAATCAAACTGTTATTGACGGAAATATTGGAGAGATAAGGATTGCAGCTGAAAGGTTGACAGATATACCAGTTATACCTTCTCTTCAAAAATTTAAGTCGATGGTTATGGACATTTCTACGAAGTTGAATAAAGATGTGGACTTCATTATTCAAGGAAATGAAATAACTCTTAATAGAGAATCCCTAAATGTGTTGCAAGATGCTTTTGTCCACCTTCTTAGAAACTCTATCGATCATGGTATTGAAGAACAGGATGCAAGAAGAGAAAAAGGTAAAAAACCGCAAGGTAAAATCGAAGTAACTTGTAATGAACCTGATATCAGCTATGTAGAAATAAAGATCAAAGACGACGGTGCTGGAATTGATGTGGATATTTTAAAGAAAAAAGCTTTTGAGAAAGGTATTTATAACCAGGATCAATTGAGTAATATGAGTGATGAGGAAGCTATGGATATCATCTTCCTTCCAAGCTTTAGCCAGAAAGATAGTGTTGATGAACTTTCAGGACGAGGCGTTGGAATGGATATTGTCAAAAAGAACCTTGAAAAACTAGGTGGTGGTGTATCTGTAAGGACGACTCTTGGTAAAGGAACTGAGTTTGTTTTGACAATTAAGTCGACTAATGTAGCTTAAGGAGAAGTGACTTGAGATGGGAAAGTTCTTTTTTGGAATCCTCATCTACTACGGTTTTTTGGGCATTCTGGTCGGCTTAAATCTTTTATCTCTTCAACCTAATCTGAGTACATTATCTTTTTTTTATGTTGTTTTATTACTTGCAAGCGGACTATGGACATGGAAATCTAAAAAAGAAACAGAGGCCATCTATCAAACTTGGATCATTTCATCGTTGGTTTTTTGGATAATTTGTCTTTGGAATACTGGAAAATTAAATTCTCCATACCTTTTCTTCGCATTTTTATTACCTTTTTTTAGTGCCTTTTTAAAAGGGATAAGACACTTTTACCTAGTATTCTTACCTCTTTTAATTACATCTTTTTATTTTATAGTGTTTGAGAGTGGTGGTGATGTTTCTTCGTATACTGAGGCCCTTTTATCTAAAAGGGAGTGGGAAGTAATTTATAAAGTTTTTTTCTTTGTAGGTCCATGCTTAACTTTAATTAATTTAAAGGGTTTAAAAAAAAGTACACCGGATATTTTTCCGGATTCAAAAGTTATGATGTCTTTTAATGCCTCAAAAATGGCGACACTGAGTGAGATGGCCGGAGGTGTATCTCATGAAATAAACAACCCCCTTACAATTATCGTAGGACAAATTTATACCCTAAAGAAAATTCTAAAAAAAAATGAGGTAGCAAAGGAAGTCGAAGATTCTTTGATTGATGTTGCTGACAAATTAAAAGATAACTCGAATCGAATAACAAAGATAATAAAAGAGTTGAGAAATTTTGCAAAAGATGGTTCTCATGATCCTTTTGAAACTATTGATTTGAAACCAATAATCTTAAACTCTTTTGAGCTTTATTTGGAGAAACTTAAAAATTACTCTTATGAAATCAATGTTCAGTGTGAAGGTGGCCTTACCGTTCATGCAAGAAAAGTTGAATTGCAGCAGGCTTTCTCAAATCTAGTTATAAATAGCTTTGAATATGGACGAGGTGAAGATAAGTCTTGGATAAAAATTGTGGTATCAAAAAAATCAAATAAAGAAATTGAAGTACTATTTTCAGACTCTGGAAAAGAAATCCCTGAGTCTATAAGGGAGAAAATATTTGAGCCTTTTTTTTCAACAGAAATTCCCAAGAAGACAGGCTTAGGTTTAAGTATTTCCCAAAGTATTATTGAAAATCATAATGGGAGCCTTAAGCTTGTGGATGGTCCTCAAACCTGCTTTAAGATCCTTCTTCCCTTTCAGGAAAAAAAGGAAGAAGAATCTTAAAGTTTAGTTTTTAGTCGTGAAATTTCTTATTTTCTTTAGCGTAATCTTCAATTATTTTAGCGACTTTAAAGCGTTCTCCATATCTATCTTCAAATTTTTTCATGTCATTTAGAAAACTTTGGGCACCTATTAAATCTAGGTAGCGGAAAGGCCCTCCAAAAGTTGGCGGAAAACCAAGACCAAAGACAGCGCCAATGTCACCATCAACTGGGTTTTTAATAATCTTCTCCTGAAGGCAAAGAGCACTTTCGTTAATCATACGATAAGCGATTCTTTTTTGTAATTCCTCATCTGAGCATTGTGGACCTTTGAGCTCAATTCTATTTTCTCTAACGATTTTCAATGCAGCAGGGTTTATTTCTTTTCCTGAACCTTTGAAAATTTTAGTCAATGGGTTCGATGATTTTGTCTCATTGTAGAGAAAAAAGCCTTTCCCACTCTTTCTTCCATTCATATTATTTTTAACGAGGTCATCAATAAGCTCTGAAGGGGCAGAGCAGATTCTTTCACCTAAAGCCTTTTTTAAGTCCTTAGCAATATGCATGGCCACATCAAGTCCAACTTCATCACAGAGTGTAATAGGGCCTACAGGAAAACCAAAGTCTTTCATAATATTATTGATGTGATGAAGATCAGTGCCTTCAAGGGCAATGATGGCAGCTTCATCAGTAAGTGGAGCAAGAATTCGCGTTGTATAAAAACCTGGCCCATCATTGACAACAATAACTGTTTTTCCTTGTTTCATTCCCATTTCAACAGCAAGACTGGCAGCGCGGTCAGATGTTTTATCAGTGACAATAATTTCTAAAAGTGGCATCTTTTCAACAGGGGAGAAGTAATGCATACCTAGAACATTTTCTGGTCTCTTTGAAACAGCGGCAATTTGTTTAATGGGAAGGGCCGATGTATTACTTGCAAAAACACAGTCCTCTGGTGCTATTTTTTCAAACTCTTCAAGAATATGTTGTTTCAGGCTAAGGTCTTCAAAGACTGCCTCAATAACAAGAGGGCACTTTTCAAAAACAGACCAGTCTGTTTGGGTTGTCAGAGATGAGAAAACTTTGTCTCTTTCAAATGAACTCATGGCCCTTCTTTTAACTCTTTTATTAAGAGCACCCCAAACATATTTTTCACTTTTTCCTAACGACTCTTGACTAAGGTCTTTGAGCCTCGTCTTGATTCCTTTTTGTATATTAACAAGAGAGATACCAGAGCCCATAAGGCCTCCACCAATGACTCCTATCCAATCAGGCTTATTTTCTGGGCTTCCATAGCGGTTCTTTTTAAGGCTTGTCTGGCCCTCAAAAAGCGAAATGAGAGACTTTGATTCTCTTGTCATGGCCAAGTCTCCGAAGAGGTCTGCCTCTGCTTCATATCCTTTTTTAGCTCCAGAATTAACACCAGCTTTGACAGCTTCTAGAATTTTTAGAGGGGCAGGATAGAGACCACCTGTTTTTTTCAAAACCATGCTCTTGGCTTGGTTAAAGACTAAGGCCCTCCCAGCAAAATTATCTTCAAGAACTTTGTCTTTTCCTTTGGCTTTCCATCTTTTTATTTTCATCGTTCCTGAAGCAAGTTTTTGGGCAACCTGGACAGCAATTTTTTCAAGGCTTTCCGGACAAACCACATCATCAACAAGACCCATCTTTTTTGCTTTTGCAGGTTTTATATTTTTCCCTGTTAACATCATGTCGAGAGCCTTTTGAATGCCTATGAGTTTCGGGAGTCTCTGGGTTCCACCTCCACCAGGAAGAAGACCCAGCATAACTTCCGGCAAACCCAGAATTGTTTTTGAGCTGTCTGAGGCAAGTCGATAATGGCAGGAAAGAGCAACTTCTAGGCCACCACCTAAACAGGGACCATTAATGGCAGCTACGGAAGGTTTTTTGTGTTTTTCAATTCTTTTAAAAAGTTCATGCCCTTCCTTAGATGTTTTAACGACGTCTTCTTTTGTTTTAAACTCTTTGATCATTTTTATATCGGCACCAACTATAAAATTATCAGCTTTACCAGAAGTAAAAACGGTGGCCTTTATATTGTCATCATTATCAATGATATCCATGATCTGATGGAATTCACTAGTCATTTTAAGATTTAATGTATTGACCTTTTCCTCAGGGTCGTCAAAAGCAATAATAAGAACGTTATCTTTTACGGAGAGGTTAAAATATTTTAAATTTGGTAAACTCATGCCTTATCCTTTGTGTTCTTTTTTTGTTTTTTCATTTGTTTTCATTTTTTCAAATGAAGATTTTCCTTTTCTTAAAGCACTTTCAACCTTTTTATAGGTTTGGGTTTTCAAGAAGGATAGCACTTCCATGACCTCCAGCTGCGCAGCCAGCGACGACAGCATATTTAGCGTTCTCTTTTTGGAGCCTTTTTGAAGCAGTTGTTAAAAGCCTTCCACCGGTGGCTGCAAAAGGGTGTCCGAGGCTTAAGGAGCCGCCGTAGATATTGATTTTTTCAAGAGGAAGTTCTCCAAATGTTTGGTCGTGACCAAGACGGTTTTTCATAAAGTTTTTATCTTGAAAAGCTTTAAAAAAACAGACGACTTGAGCGGCAAAAGCTTCATGTATCTCCCATACATCAATGTCTGCTGTTGTTAGGTTGTTTTGGGCAAGTAGGTCCGGAATCGCCAAAGCAGGCCCAAGTAGCATTTCATCTTTAGGGTCACCTGCTTTAAAGACGTAATCCTTTAAGATGGCAAGTGGCTGGTAATTTAATTTTTCGGCATGTTTTTTCCCCATCATGAGGACAGCTGAAGCCCCGTCAGTAAGAAATGAGGCACTACCAGCAGTAACAATACCAAACTTTTTATCAAAGGCAGGCCGTAGTTTGGAAAGGCTTTCTACAGTTGTGTCTCCTCTAGGACCATTGTCCTGGTCCACGAGAGCAAATTTGGGGGGAACTTTTATAGGGATAATATCCCCTTCGTAGACACCTTCTTTTTGGGCCTTAAAAGCTAGTTGGTGGCTTCTTGCAGCGAATTCATCGCTTTCTGCTCTTGTGGCCCCCATCGCCATGGCCATTCTTTCACAGCCTTGCCCCATGGTAAGACCGTTTGAAAACTCTGTAATGGAAGGGACCTGAGGCATAAGGTCTTTAAAAGATAACTTTCTAATCTGGCCAAAAACTTGGGCAGGAGATTTTGCTTTTTGTAATCGAATAAGCGCCTGTCGGAGGTTTCTAGAAACTCTTATGGGAGGGTCAGACATATGATCCACTCCACCTATGACGGCAGTTTTACATTTTCCAAGTCTGATTTGATCAGCGGCAGTCGTTGCGGCCATATTTGAGGTTATGCAGGCCATTGATACCGTGTGGGCAGGTGTTGAATCACTGAGGCCAGCTCCAAGCATACATTCCCTAGCAATGTTGGGGGTTGACGGGTCTGGAACGACAATTCCGTAAATAACTTGATCAACTTCTTTTGGACTAAGCCCGGTTTTTCCCATAAGTCCTGAGATGGCCAAGCGCCCTAGGTCGTAGGCCATAAAGTTAGAAAAAGCCCCATTGCTTCTTAAAAAAGGAGTTCTCACTCCATCTATGATGACAGGAACGTCTGAATTATTAATTCCGTTATTAGGTGTGGTCGTTTCAGAAGCCATAACCATTATGTCCTTGTTAAAGGTTGAAGGTGGAAAAATGTTTAGGTGATTTAATCTAAAAATTTTGGCACTAGTATGCCCATATTCTAGCTAATTTCCAAGGGTTAATGCTTCTAAAATTCATTATTAATGAACCAATTTTTTTTGGTTGAAGGAAATTAATAAAGATAAAATTTAGTTGGAAGTAAAAAACTCGTAATAGGCCCACCCTTCTACTTTTTGACTTTTAACATGGTCAAAAAATGAGATGAAGCGCCATCCACCATATTTTTTTAAAAGTTTGACTCTTTGATTAGGAGGGATTGTTAGGATTGTTTTAGAGTTTAGGCTTGGTTCTTTTCTGATATTGACGAACTTCATTGAGACTAAAAAGTTATGTGGTTTTTGCTTTGGAGCCGTGAATGAGTTTTTTTCTGATGAAAAACCTTGTGCTGATGGGGTCTTCTCATTTTCGTTCTGATGGAGCTTTAAGAGGCTAACGATCTCTTCCGGATCATCTACAAAAGCCAATTTTTGAGATTTAAAATAGGGGAGCAGGATACCCACTGCAATAGATAGAAGTATTCCCATGCCAATTGTTATGGCCTTTTTTGAAGAATCTTCTTTTGCATCGGTCAAAGTCTTCCAGTAGTTTTCATCTTTAACTTTGCTTTCTTTAAAAAGCCGGAGGTTTTCTGAGGCCAGCTTTTCTAGACAATCAATATCTTTTTCCATTTTTTTAAAAGCTTGCCTCATTTCTTCCTGATTTCTTTCGATTCTTAAGTGCCCAGATTCAATTACTTCTATCCGCTTTGAAAGAAGAGGATCTTCATAGAGGACAACATTTTGTGGAATGGATTGAACAGGTAATTTATTAAAGTATTGTTGTGAAGAATGAGGGTAAGGTCTTTTTTCTTTTTCCTTCTTGTCTTCTCTTTCAATATCTCTCTTGATTTCCATTTCGATCATGGTTTTTTACCTTATTTTAAAGGTTTTAAAAGGAGTTTTTCAACTCATGAGATCCTATGATAATTATAGGAGAAGTTTTTAAGTCGTTGGTAGAGGGAATAAAGTCCCAGTAGTTTTGACGGTTTTGATAGGGTCTAGACAAATGCCAAAAGGCCATAGTTAAAAATCGAAGGTGAAAATGGGGAATGGACCAAAATTGTTTGTTGCTTTAGGTGTTGCTTTTATTATCGTTGGGCTCTTGTGGCACTTTGGATTTAAAAACTTTCCATTTGGAAAGCTTCCAGGGGACATCTCCTTCAAAAAAGGAAACTTTAGTTTTCACTTTCCCCTGGTAACTTGTATTATCTTGAGCGTTGTTTTGAGCCTTCTCTTTAATATTTTTAAAAAGTAAGAATAACTTACTTTTTTATACCCAGTTCAAGACTTGATCGACACACTTTGTAATGCCTTGATTAATGTCTGATAAGCGGGCCTCACCATACATATAGGCAGGTGTTGATACGATTTTATGTGTCTCATCTGCATGGGCTTCATTGGCTTCTTTATTGATATGTTTAGCTCCAGTTTTTTCAATTTCTTGAGCCATTTCTTTATCATCACCAATGGTGACTTGGACCCCATGCTCTCCAAGAACAAGTCCTATGAGGGCCGGAGCTATACAAAGAGCGCCAATAGGCTTTTTTGCTTTGTACAGGTCGAGTATGAGGTTTTTAACTTTATCATTTGTAGAAGCCTGGTGTCCTTTAAAAGCAAATTCACATAGGTTTTTGGCCACACCATATCCGCCAGGTATAACAAGTCCGTCAAGGTCGTCACTTTTTACATTTTCGAGAGGAGTTATTTGACCTCTTGCGATACGTGCGGCTTCTATAAAAATATTTCTTTGCTCGCTTTTTGATTCATCGGCTTTCAAATGATTAACAACATGGTGTTGTCTTTCATTTGGAGCAAAGATAGAAACCTCTACCCCTTCTTTATCTAAGGCAAGA
>DKQD01000130.1:4580-56459 GCA_002474345.1 Bacteriovoracaceae bacterium UBA7317 | reverse complement strand
TATTGTATTCAGACCTTCAATGAAAGTTGACAGTAAAAAAGACCATGATTTACTAATTCATATTGCAGAGATGCTTAAAGGGTATGTCAAAATGGTGAATCTTTTTTTGAAAAAGGAGCAATAATTAATACAAACTCCCTCTTTTTATTTTTTAAGTTTTTTATTAGTTGGTTGGCACCACCTCGCATAAGCTCCTCAGTTTCTGAGTTTAAATCCAAGGCCAAGAAAACATCTCTTTTTTTCTTCAAAAAAGTCTTAAGCTCTCCCAGAGTTTTTCCTAGCCTGTAAGGGGTATCCATTAAAACAAGTGTAGCTTCATTTTGAAGAAGTTCTTTCCATCTTTGTTCCCGAAACTCCTTTTTAGCAGGAAGAAAACCCTCAAACCAAAAACTTTTATGAGAAAAGCCTGAAAGGGCCAAAGCCAAACTTATCGAATGAGGAAAAGGCGTGCTTGTAACCCTTACCCTAGACTTGTGGCAAAGGTCGACAAGTTGTCTACCTGGATCACAAAATGCAGGTAAACCTCCATCACTCATCAAAAAAACATTAAAACCTTTTTTCAAGTAGTCCAGTAAGGCAACAGATTCTTTTTCATAAGTATGTTCATTATATAAAACAAAGTCATTTACAATATCTCGTGGTAGTCCCCAACGGATCCAACGCCTCCTACCCGCTTTCAAGTCCTCGATAGCAAAAATTGTTTTTTCTTTCTTATTCTCATAAGCGTCTTTCAACTGATTAAAGGCAACTTCTTCAAGAGGATTAACTTCATCAATAGGGGTCGGAACAAGAGTAAGTATTCCTTTCACTTTAAGTATCCTTTTTTTAAAACTTTACTTATTGCTTTTTTGACTTAAAACAACAATTTTTTCGGGAAATATTCTAATTCCTAAATAGAAAGATAGTATTGCCACAGGAAAGGCAGCCAGTAAATCTAAAGTATAGTGATATCTAAGACCGATGGTGGCCAGCATAATAGAAAGGGTCAAAAAGAGACACCATTTAAAGTGGGGGTGTTTGGTATAAAAAGACCATAGGCAAACAAGGACTGCAATCCCTGTATGGCCACTCGGAAAGCAATCAATTTTAGTATATTGAGCCGAGTGAACAGCTTCATAAAAGAAATTTCCTACAATACTTAAAGGAAGAGGATCTCTAAAAATTTCTTCCAAGTAGTACTGGGGACCTGTAACTGGTATAAATAAATAAAAAAGAAAGTTAACCCCATAATAGAGATTTATAGTGGAAAAATAAGAAATGATTTTATATTTTTCATTATCATCTAAATTTACATAATAAAGAACTCCAAAATAAAAAGGCATAATATAATAACTCATATAACTTAAAACCATATAGTCATAAAAGAATAATCTCATGACTTCATTCCAGCTTGATGTATATTCCCAAATAAATTGAGCACCCTGAAGTCCAAAAAGCCAATTATCAAAGTCTACAAATACTCTATCCACTCGAGGGAAACCTCCCACCGAACGATCAATATGACCGACTAAAAGGTAGTTCAAACCGATAGCTAAACTCAAAGGAATAATTGAGTATAAGAATTTAATTGCTTTTTTTTGTGGCTTTATCAAATTCCTAAAGTAAAAAAAAATTAAATAGATGAAAACAGGAATAAGACAATAGAAATTAAAAGGTCCAAAAATCAAACCACTTAAAATAAAAAGTAAAGTATTAAAAAAGATAATGGCCAATCCCATTGCACCTAGGCCCATATCTTCCTTATAATCTTTCCAAAGATTCACAATTTTTTTGACCATCCTATCTTCTTAATGTAGCCCTTTTTAAGTATTTACCTATTATAAAGTCTTGAGAGCCATGATCAAAAACGTATTTTGCTTTTATTTAGTTATTTCTCCAGGTTTAGAGGAAATTTCTTTAAATGAAATTGAAAATAAATGGGTTGTTTTTTTTCCTGACGAGAAAATTCCTGAAATTAAAACGGTTGTTGGAGGCTTAGAAGTCGACATTTCATTAGAAAAGGGAGTTCTTTTAAACCAAATACTCAAAATACCAACCAGAGTTTTATTAAGGCTCAAGGAATTTAAGTGTAGGGATTTACCAAAACTATACAACAAAATAAAAAATATTGACTGGTCACCCTTTCTAACAGAAGCTCCAATTTCACTCAAAATATCTTGTCACCAATCAAGACTTTTCCATACTAATAAAATTGAATTAACTGTTGCAAAAGCATTCCAAGTATATTTCAAAGGTTTCCCAGCCAAAAAGAAATATATTGAAAATGCAAAAAAGTTCCACCCAACAGCTCTCTACATTAGGTTTGATAATGACATTTGCACTTTGAGTATAGATACATCGGGAGAGCCACTCTACAAAAGGTCAAAAAGACCATTTAACGGTAAAGCTCCGATAAGAGAAAATTATGGAGCAGCTCTTTGCTTTTCGTTAAAAAAAGAAATTGAACTAATTAGCAAATCCCAAAGCGCTACTAACTTTCACTTAATCGACCCGATGTGTGGAAGTGGAACTTTCCTTGTTGAGGCAAATAATTGGTTGAGACCAAATCAGGAAAGAAATTTCTCTTACTTTTCCTACCCTTGCTTTAAACTTGCTCCTCCTTCCTTGTTTATTAAAAATCGTTCAAATGAAATATCACAAAACAAAAGTTCTCTTTTTTTAACATCAAGTGGATATGAAGCGAACGCTACCATTCTTCAAAAAACAAAAGAAAATAACTTAAACTTTGAACCAGAGATTAATATTTTAAAACACGATATTCTTTCAAGTGATAATATGAAGGACTTACCAAATGGTAATAAAGCCGTCATCTTTAACCCTCCCTACGGAAAGCGTATTAAATTAAGTCAAAAACCCACATCGTATTACCCCTCTCTTTTTAAAAAAATAAAAGAAAAAATTAACCCAGAGTTTTTGGCCGTTGTTTTTCCCTTACCAGAAGATGAAAAAGATAAAAACATAATTCTGAGTTCAATTAAACCCTATAAACTCGTAAAGAAAATTGCCTTCAAAAACGGAGGGATCCCAGTCTTTTTTATGATTTTTTGTAGACAGCTGTCCTAACACTTAGAGCACTTATATGAGGGACAAAAACAACTTCTCCATGAGTTCCCATTTCTACATCTTCTAATAAAGCGTTTCTTAAAAAATAGGCCTTTTGAGTTTTGACTTTACCTTCAGGAGTTTTAAACTCTAATTCATCGTTAAGACTTACATTTTCTTTTGGGTTTTTTAACAGGACGGCAACATAATTTTTTTTAACAACTTCAACAACTTCACCCAAGTAGTTTTCATCCTTTCTTTGAATTCTATGGTTTTTAAGCTTTTTAAATAAAACATCACTTTTATTAGCTTTAAAAAAACCTTGAATACACTTTTGAGAAAAGTAATCTTTTACGTTGGACAAATTAATTCCACTTCTCAAAATTGGACCGACTTTTTCAAGTAAAGGGATGCATTCTTCTCCTCTTAAATCAAATCTTAAAAAATTAAGACCCATTCCTTTTAACTCGGAAGCATGTTCTAAAAGATTATGTCCTTTTGGATGGTACATAAAAGTGCCATGTCTATTCTCTATTATAGGAAAGTCTTTATGGGGGGTTTCGGAACTTGCACCTGTAACTTCAATAAACTCTTCCTTTAAGCTAAAAGATGGGCTTAAAAGATTTCTAGGAGTATAAAAAAGCAAGATCCTACCTAGTCCTAAAAGTTCTGTTTCACAGGGTATTTTTGATAAAAATAATTGAAGTGTTTTTTTTGGCAATTCTAAGGATAAAACGATCCGCTTTAATTGTACTCCCAAATGCCCTATCCACCCTGATATTGATTCAAAATTATGGTGTCCAGTTTCTAATATTAGATGAATAGGTATATCGGGGTATTTAGATTTTAAAAACTCCACAGCTCCGGGATCTTGAACCCTTATTGCAGAAAATATTTCCAAAGGCACATCTTTCAAATATAATTCAACCTTCTGAAATATATTTTCAGTCATTAAAATATCCCAACTAAGTATCGGGCTCAAACCAGATTTAACCGCAATCCTGGCCAATCTTATTAATTCATCTAATTTAAGCCTCCCCATTCTAGAGAGCTCTCTTGGCTCTAAAATGACTTCTTTAAAACCTGCTTTTTTAAAAGGAAGAATTTGATCTTCACTTTCCAAATAGGTGTTCATCGAGGGTAAAGTATTTTTTGCCTCTTTAATAATCACTGCTCAATCCTCTTTCTGATAATATTCCATTTTTTAACTCCTTCAAAAAGAGGAAGCTTAACGAGAAGACCTGGCTTTGTTTTTTCAAATTTTTCGCCTGCGACATTCTCTAAGCTCTCAGTTTTAAAAGTAATCGGTTCTCCCTCAAAAGGTAGTATTTCGAGCTCTTCCCCAGAAGAAAAGGAGCTTCTCACCTCTACAAGCATAAAATTTTCGTGAATGACTTGAAGAACAAGCCCTACAATTACAAACTCTTTTTCCTCAGTTTCCCTTTCAGAGTAAATAGAGTCTACACCTGCTTTCTCTACAAGGTTCCCCTCGTGATATTCCCGATGAGTAACTTTATTAAGTTCTTCTTTCCAAGAATAAAGATCCTCACTTAAAAAATGACCATTCTTGGAAAAGTAACTCAAAGCTTCTGAATAGACTTTTGAAGTCGTACCAGCATAAAGATGACTTTTCATTCTCCCTTCAATCTTTAGAGAGTCGATTCCATAGCGAATAAAATCAGGTAAAACACTTATCCCTTTCAAATCTTTTGAACTCATAAAAAAGGATTTAAGCTCTTTCTTAACTCCCGAATTTTCCTTACCTTCAAGAGTATACTCAAAACGGCAACTATGAGCACAGCCACCTCTATTTGAATCCCTCCCAGAAGTGTAATTAGAAATAACGCAGTTACCCGAGTAGGCCATACACATGGAACCATGGATAAAAAGCTCTACCTCCAGTCCGGTTTCCTTTTTAATGAGGCTTGCCTCTTCTAAAGACACTTCTCTTCCAAGTACGATTCTTTGAACCCCCATCTTTTTCCAAAAACGTGCTGATTGAATATTTAAGCAAGAAGCTTGAGTTGATAGGTGAATAGGTATATTGCTTACATTACGAACTGTCCTAACAACACCCAAATCAGAAACAATAACAGCGTCAACGCTAATTTCCTCCAAAAAACTTACGAAAGCAGGAAGCTCGTCTAAATCTTGATCATGTAAAAAACTATTTAAAACAACAAAAACTTTAGCATTATTTTCGTGAGCAAAGCTAACGCCCTCTTCTAACTCTTGATAAGTTAAATTATCTGCAGCTGAGCGAAGACCAAATTTTTGACCGCCACAATAAACAGCATCGGCTCCATAAGATATAGAAACCTTGAGTTTTTCAAGACTTCCGGCTGGAGACAATAATTCAGGTACCCAATGACTCATCTTTTATTCACCTTCTTTGTCTGGAGACCTTTTTTTTTAAATATTCCCCTAGAAAATTGAAAGCTCGGTATATCACGCCACAAAATAGCCTGCAATCACTGCGTAAAATTAATTTGGAACCATAGCAAAGGAAGCCCGCTGATAACGCGACACGCAATTAAAATTGACGGGTTAGGACAATATTTCTAGAATTAAGACATGAAAAAATTTCTTCTCCTTTCCCTAACACTGTCAATAATTTTTGGTTTAAAAGTCTATAAAAAGTACGAGAAAAACCCTGTAAATATAACTCCTTACCCTTTTCACATTGTTGAAGACTATAAAAAACAAATTCCAATTGTTGAAAGGGCCTCAGTTGTCATTGTAGGCGATCAAATGGGACATAACCTCAATACTTATTTACCCTCTCTTATCAAAGATATCTCCAGCAATTTGGCAGAAGTCATTAAAGTCTTCAATTGGTCTCGAAAAAATGAGGGAATGCACCGCACACTTTCTAAAATAAAGTCCTTAAAAAACTTACCAGAAATAATTATCTATCATGGAGGAAGCGAAGAATTTTTTGAAAAGACATTCTTTATTAAAGACAAAGAAACAATTCTGGCCAATTTTAAAAAACATTCTGATGAAAAAATTCTTTCCCTTATAATGGCCTTTCCAACTTTATCAAAGTTTATATATGAGCCAGTTACCACTATTGAGTTGGATCAGTGGAATAAAGACAATGATGAGCTCGAAGGACAGGACAAACTTTCAAAAATGGAAATGACCTATAAGTTTTTCAGGTATCAACTCTGGGATATGGTTAATTACATAAAGGAAAAAAACTCGACACTGATTCTTCTTACAACTCCAATCAATTTAAAAATTCCTCCCAAAAAAGTATGTAAAGGTACCACTAATGCACTTTTAAACCTTGAGCTGGACAAGATTGAGAAAGAGATAAAAAATGAAAAGTTTAATATCGCCTTTCAAAAATTAGAACTTTTAAAGAAGAAAGTTTTAGGAAATTCAAAGGTCTTATATTTCTCTGGTATTTCTACAGAAAAACTAGGCTTCCCAAAAACAGCAGAAAAAATACTACAAAAGTCTGCCGTTTTTGACTGCGGCACATGGAGAGGTAACAAAATTTTTAATAATATTATTAGGGAAGCTTCCACAAAGCATGATCTTTTTCTAATCGACTTTGACAAAATAGTAAACTCTCAATTTGGAAAGGGTCCGCTTTTTATAGGAGATACATACCCTCAAACTTTTTTTTACAAAAAAGTCCTAGAAGAAATAAAGCAAATTATTAATCAAACATTGGAAATCTAATATGGTCGAGAGAAAAAATATAAGCCTTAAAAAAGACTCTATAATTTTAGCGGAGGGAGATATTAACAGGGATCTTTTTTTAATAAATAAAGGAAAAGTTCTAGCTTTTGTAACAAGAAGAACAGAGGTTACTCCTGTCGCCTATTTTGGGGTAGGAGACTTTATAGGGGAGCTTTCTTTTTTCGATAAAAACCCAAGAAGTGCCAATCTTGTTTGTCTCGAAGATACTGATTTCCAGGTTTACCCTTACGAAAAAAGTCTTAAACAGTTTCCCAAATGGAGTCTAACTCTAGCCGAATCAATTACCAAAAAAATCCGTCATTACGACAATATTCTAAAAAACAAAGGTATAAGAAGAAAAAATGAAGAAGTCTTAAAACCTCTAAGCATTGAAACTCAGAGGCACTACTTTAAACTTTTACAAGATTATAAGAATTCACAAGAATAAGAGTTTAGACGAATATCTTAGTCTAAACTCTCTTCCACATAGGCATCAAAAAATGTTTTTCTTAAATAAGGCCCATTTCTTTTACAGAGTCTCTTTCTTTTTTAAGTTCCTCATGAGTCGTATTAAACTTATCTTGCCCAAACTCTCCATGAGTAACACCTTCAACTACCTTTAAAATGCCATTTTCTGTCCGGCAAGGATAAGAAAAGATTAGACCTTCTTCAACACCGTATTGACCAGAGGATGGAATGCACATGGAGTAGGTCTCTCCTTCTGGAGTGTCGTGAGTTAGGTTATATATTCCTTGAACAATGGCATTTGCTGCAGAAGCAGCTGAGGAAGCTCCTCTTGCTTTAATAATGGCAGCCCCTCTTTTTTGAACAGTTGTTATAAAATCACCTTTTAGCCATTCATGATCGGTAATAACGTCAGGAGCAGGCTTACCGTCTATTTTTGCATTATAGAAGTCTGGGTACTGAGTTGCAGAATGGTTCCCCCAAATAGTCATATTTGATATGGAAGTTACATCTACTCCAGCTTTTTGTGCCAATTGAGTTCTAGCTCTTAATTCGTCTAGCATTGTCATAGCATAGAATCTTTCCTTAGAAAGCCCAGATGCTGCGTGCATTGCAATCAAGCAATTCGTATTACAAGGGTTCCCCACAACAAAAACTTTACAGTCCTCAGCTCCATGATCTTTGATGGCCTTTCCTTGACCTGTAAAGATTCCCCCATTTATTTTAAGAAGGTCGGCCCTCTCCATCCCATCTTTTCTAGGCACAGCACCCACTAAAATGGCCCAATTAACACCATTCATGGCCTCTTCCAACTTATCCGTACAAACAATTTTTTTCAAAAGAGGAAAAGCACAATCATCTAGCTCCATTGCTACTCCTTGCAACGCAGAAAGCGCTTGAGGGAGCTCAAGAAGCTGGAGTTCAACCTCGGTATCAGGGCCAAACATTTGTCCTGAAGCAATTCTAAAAACAAGGGCGTACCCGATCTGTCCTGCTGCACCGGTTATTGCGACTTTAACTCTTTGTTTTGTCATAAGAACTCCTCTATGTTTTTAAATTCTAAGCAACAATTTCTATTATTTTTCACGATGGACTATAACTATTTGAATTCCTTTTGGGTAGTCTGACCGTGTTAGTCAATATGCTTACACACCCTATGAGAGACAATTCCATCGACAATACCTGAAAAGAAAGTTACTTATTTAGGCTTAAAGCAAAAAACTTACCATTGTTCCTAAAGGAAACTTTATGAATCATTCAAAAGGTGGTCCTCAAAAAAGAAGTCCATCGAACCGACAAGGCCCTTCCTCATCTAGAAATAGAAACCAGAGGAAGCGTTATAATCAAAATAGATCTGAAAATGAAAGATCGGAAAAAAAGGGCGACTCCTATAAGAATCGAAGAGGACAAAAGCCCTACTCCAAAGGTGGTAACTACCGCTCCCAGCAGTCCAGGCTATCGCCTTTGGATTCACTTATAAAAAGATATGGAAAACTACTTGACCTACACTTAGCTGCAAGAAAAAAGCATCATGACCTCTTCTACAAAGCTGACCCACAGCAAAAGGCAAAATTAGAAAAAAATTACTACTATACTTTAGACAATCTTAGAAAATTTGAGGAAGCCTTAAAGCCTGAGGACAAGGAGTTGTTTCACAAAAATTTTAAAGAGCTAAGCCCCGATCAAACGTACTCTGTGAATCGCAACTTACCATTGCAAGATGAACAACCTTCTCCAAGAGAACAAGAGGCTGAAGAACCTTCTCCAGTTGAAGATCCACATTTATTAATTAGCCAAACCCAAGAATCATTTACTCACGATACTGAAGAAAGTGTTGGTTCAATGGAAGACTACAAGAGGCTAAAAGGTCTTTAAACTTATCCTACAATTCATGTGTATATTAGGTCTTAAACCCTCATTAAAAATGAAAAGTTCTTCTTGAGATACAAAATAGTAAAAAAAGAAGAGCTTAGTAGGCCCCCTTTTTGAGCTCGGGTTGACCCAGAAAAGAAGGCGTTGAAGTATTGATCTCTTTCACTTCCTCATGCTTCTCAGCTTGAGCGCTGCTTCTAACCTGTTCTGTTGAGACTTTTCTTATGTTTAGGTAATTTTCCAAGGTCTTTCCGTGATCATCAAGAATAGCTTTCTTTAAATCCTCTTTTGGCACACCTAAAACCTCTGATACCCTTCTTAACATCTTAAGGGGTATATTACATAAACCTCTTTCAACATTACTTATAAACTGACCATTTTTGTAGCCTAAAAGGTGAGAGAGCTCAGATTGAGAATAACCTTTTGGGTGAGCCAGTCTTTTTGCTTTTATTAACTTAGCTATACTTTTAAAACAGCGGATAACCTTCTCCTTGTTAAAATAATCTATTCAGTGTCCCGACTAAAAAGCCTCTTCCATGGTTTATGAGATCCTGCTTCTAAAGCACAACCCTTCCTGAAAGTAGCTTACAATCGATACTTCGGCGTAAATCAAAAAAAGTTTAAGCTAAAATTGATAATTGTTTGAAATTAGTTTTTGGAGCACTTGAGTTGATAACCATCAGTTTTTTAAGATGCTTTTAGCAAATAAAAATGTTTTCAAAACCGTTTGTAATCGAATAGAGTCCACTATCACTCAAAAAGTAAAAATGGTTAAATAATGAAGTTAAAAAAATTAAAAATTGCGTCATGGAACGTTAATGGAATTAGGGCCTGTACAAAGAAAGGTTTCATCGAGTGGCTTAATAATGAATCACCTGATATCTGTTGTCTTCAGGAAACAAAAAGCCAAGAAAACCAAGTTCCAATAGAAATTAAAGAAAACCCTCATTATTATAATTTTTACTCAAGCGCAGAGAAAAAAGGCTATTCGGGTGTTGGACTTTTATGTTCGAAGGATCTTCCCGAGCCAAAAATAACTGAAGGAATAGGCGATGAAAAATTTGATATAGAAGGAAGGACTCTCATTGCTGACTTTAATTCCTTTTTTCTCATAAATGGTTACTTTCCAAATGGTCAGAGAGATCATAATCGTGTTCCGTTTAAATTAGAGTACAGCAGACTAGTTGAAAAAAAAGCCACTGAACTAAGAAAAAAGCATAAAAAACCAGTTATTATTTTAGGAGACTTTAATACTGCTCATAAAGCTATCGATTTAAAAAACCCTAAAACCAACCTTAAAACAACAGGCTTTCTCCCAATTGAAAGAGACTGGATGGATGAATTTGTTAAAAAAGGATATATAGATATTTTTAGAGAGCTTCACCCTGATGAAGAAGGGCATTATACTTGGTGGACCTACCGCGGTGATTGCAGAGAAAGAAATATTGGTTGGAGAATTGACTACTTTTTTATCACAGAGGAAGTTAGGCCATGGGTAAAAAACTGTTATCACCAACCTCTCACAATGGGCTCCGATCACTGCCCACTCTTTTTAGAGCTCGAAATCCCATAGGAAACTTAACACGGAGGTGTTTAATTTAAATGGCTATACCGAGAATGCCCTTTTAAAAAAGTCTCAACAACTAAATCTTTGTAATCATTCCTTGAAAGCCCCTTAGGAGAACATAACCTCTTCAGAAAAGAGTCTACATCTTCACCTTTTTTCTTGGGAGGAGATGGAACAAAAATAAAATTGGCCCATTTTCCCGCTTCAATATTTCCTGTATTTTCGCCAATTCCTAAAATATTGGCCGGTACAAGAGTTGAACGGTTCAAGCCTTTAACGAAGGTCGCCCCCCAAACCTTTTTCTTTCTATTTTGTTTAACAAAAGAGTTAATGACATCAAACATTGAAAGAAATGGTCCTCCTCCAATATCAGAACCAAGGGCCCATTTAATCTTTGCCTTTTCGGCTTTTTCAAAATCAAAAAGACCCGAGCCAAGCCCCTTATCTTTAACTGGCGCATTAGAAGTTGGACAATGGGCAATTGCAGCTTTTGTTTTTGAAAGAATTTTCAACTCTTTCTCACTCAAATAAATTCCATGACCCATTATAGTTTTAGGCCCTAAGATTCCGCATTTTTGATATATTTCTGTATAAGATTTTACTTTGTTAAATCCATCCATTTGACGGTACAAAGAAAGAACATATTCTATCTCTTGCTTCGTTTCTGATAGATGGGTTTGGATAAAGCAGCCATGCCTATTAGCAAAGAAAGCTCCTTTTTTCATGACATCAGGATGAGTTGTAGGTGCAAACCGAGGTGTAAGCGCATACTTACTTTTAAAAATTTTCGCCTTCTCCCTAATTAGGTCTAAAGCGTTCTCTTTAGACTGAGTTAAGTAATCCGGAGAATTCATTGTCATGATGACATTTCCTAGGACAAAGTCTCCTTCAAAAAACTCAATACCATGGTCAACACTATGACCATGAAGAGAACCGTAACAGGCACCTCCTAAAGTCCCCACCTTTAATAGCTCTTTGGAAAAACCTTTTGCTTTTCTTAAACTAAAATATTTTGACTTAAATTTGGCTTCATAAGGCCAGGTATGTTTTGAAAGCCACTCGAGCAATGACTTTTTTGGCATGAGTCTTACTTCATCTTGAACCCAGTGAAAATGCAGATCAAAAAAGCTGGGCAAAAGAGTAAAGGATTTTCGATCAATTATTTCCAAGGACCGTTTACTTCCATATTTTCTTAGAATATCCTTTTCTTGTCCCTTATCATGGAAGACGTAAGAGGGAGCCCCACTTAGGGACAATTTTTGTGTCCGCAACAAGACTACAGCTCCACCGTCTATCCACTGACATTTGTCATCTTTAAGAGGATTGATTATTTGACAAAGAAAAATTTTAAATTTTGGAAAAAAAGACCTCTCCAAGAGTAACCTCCAAAGTCGAGCCAGGATTCCTATGAAAACTTTATTTAATAATTTACCTAAGCATTTACTCTCAAGCTTTCTCTCTCTTTTTTTCTTCTTAAACATAGTTTCAGCCCAAACGAACAATATACAAGAAAAAGAGTCCAAATTACAAGTTTGGAATGTAAAACAAATTCTTAAAATTGAGATAAACTCTTCAATCAACCCAGCGACCTTCAATTACCTTTCTATGGCCTATAAGAAGGTGAAGGAGGAAAACTACAACCTCCTTTTAATTAAAATGAATACTCCCGGGGGACTTGTTTCGACAACTCAGCAAATCCTAACATTGATAGGAAGTGACGAGGTCCCAGTTGTAATCTGGGTTGCTCCAGGTGGGGCGAGTGCAACAAGTGCAGGAGCCATAATATCTTCAGGTGCTCATGCTCTCTATATGGCAGAAGGAACAAGTATTGGAGCTGCAACTCCTATAGAAATGAGTGGGGATATTAAAGCAAAGGATGCTAGGAAAAAGGCAATTAACTCATTAGTCTCTCTAGTTGAATCTCTTTCGGAAGCACGGGGAAGAAATAAAAAAATGTTCGCCAATATGGTTAAAGAAGCCTCTTCCTTCAATGCAGCTGACGCTAAAGAAAAAAATATTATTGACGGTATCGCAAATGGCATCTCGGATATTTACGATGACCTTGAAGGTAAGGAAATAACTCTTAAAGGTAAGCGTTATACCATTCAAGTAAATAGCCCAACGGTAAAATTCTTTCAGATGGACCTGGGTCAAAAACTTCTCGATACCCTTGCTAACCCTTCTATGGCCTATATCCTTTTCCTTATTGGAGCTGCTCTCATTTATCTTGAAATTCAGTCACCAGGAGGTCTCATTGCGGGTTCTATCGGGGCCTTCTGTTTACTTCTCGCAGGGATCGGTTTTCAGATACTCCCTCTCAATTTTGGAGCTTTAGGTCTTATCCTTCTCTCTTTCATGCTCTTTATTTTAGAAGCCTATGTTCTTAGCTATGGGCTTTTGACACTAGCAGGACTTTTGGCCCTTACAGCAGGAAGTTTATTCCTTTATAGAACCGATGAAGCTTACCTTCAGATGAGTTACTCACTCATCTTTTCAGCAGTGGCCTCTATAGGTATTTTCGTTGGTATCTTGGGATATTACTTAGCTCGCGACTGGAAAAATCGGAAGACCGGAAGTGCCGACGACTACAATAGTCCTCTTGGCAAAAAAGGTTTTATAGTCGATATTATTGAGTCTGAAGAAGAAAATGTCTATCTTTATCAAGTAAAAGTAGGCGGTGAGTTTTGGAAGGCTCAATCTTCCAAGCGTTTTAATAAAGAAGATCAATGTGAAATAAAAAAACAAGATAAACTGCTACTGACTATTGAATAAATTTTTGGTGGTAGAAAATTTTCAAGGAGAAAAAGGCTATGGGTTTAGGTTTTATGGTTGGTTTCATTATCCTTATTATTTTGCTCTTCAACACGCTCAAAATTCTTAAAGAATATGAAAGAGCTGTGGTTTTTAGACTTGGTCGCTTTACCGGTATCAGAGGGCCTGGGCTTATTATCCTCATACCTGGAATTGAAACCATGACTAGAGTTGACCTCAGAACGGTTACCATGGATATTCCATCTCAAGATATCATCACAAGAGATAATGTTACTCTTAAGGTAAATGGTGTCGTATATTTCAGAGTTAATGATGCTGAAAAAGCAACCATAGCAGTAGAGGACTACCTGGTCGCTACGGGACAAATTTCTCAGACAACACTTCGGTCTGTGATCGGCCAATTTGAACTAGATCAAATCCTCTCTCAGAGAGACCAGATTAACGTAAAGCTTCAAAATATATTGGATGAGCAGACAGAACCGTGGGGAGTTAAAGTTTCATCCGTTGAGGTCAAGGCAATTGACCTACCAATGGAAATGCAAAGTGCAATGGCAAAACAAGCTCAGGCAGAAAGGGATAAAAGGGCCAAAGTCATTTCAGCAGAAGGGGAACTTGATGCGTCCATTAAATTAGCTGAAGCTGCAGCAGTACTAGACAAGCAAAAAAATGCAATTATTTTAAGATATCTAGATACAATGAAAGAGATATCTAGTGGTGAAGGAAAAAGTACGACATTCTTTCCATTACCGGTCAACTTCTTAGAAAATATTATGGGTGATAAAAAGTAATTAGTTATAGGACTTACAGTGATAAAAAAAGGTTTCTGTAAGTCCTTTTATTTCTCTTTCGTTTTTATTGATTACTTGAAGAAAATGTCTTTGCCCAAGGAATATCCACTGCAGATTTTTCTCCATTAGCTTTCTCAATCATTTTCCTCGCAACTTCGATAGACTCAATTGCTGCGTACTGCTTTAAAGATCCTCTTAGAAAGAAACCCAAAGGTTTCATGAAAAACTCCCCCAACTTTTCTCCCAGCCGAGCTTCCTCTCTAGATCCTAAAAGCAATGAAGGCCTTACTATAGTCACATGAGCTGGGCCAAACTTTATAATATCTTCCTCAATTCTTCCTTTCACTTTATTATAAAAGATGGAAGATTTTGAATTAGCTCCCATTGCAGAAACTAGAATAAAATGCTTACCGCCATGTTTATTTAAAAGTTTTGCAGCACGAAGAACATACTCGTAATCTACTTTTTCAAAGTTCTTCTTGGATTTTGCCTTCTTAATTGTTGTCCCTAAGCAACAAAAAAGATGATCAACACAAAAGTATTCGGCCCATTGATCCATATGGTTAAAGTCTATCTCTAACTGAAGTAACTTTTCATGTTCTAGTGATAACTTACCTCTAACAAGGCTTATCACCTCCTCATACCTATCATCTTTTAATAAAAGCTTAATGACATCTTTGCCAACTAAGCCAGTTCCACCTAAAACTAATGCTTTCATTCACTATAATCCTTTGTGCAGAATGAATTTTATCATAATTCATTCTGCACAATAAAAGTTTTTTGACAGGAAGATTTAGTCGCTTTATGTTTAGACCTCGAATATTTTATTTTTGAAATATAAAATTGGCTTCAGATTTTAAAAAATGGAAAATCAAAATACTAACAATACAGATCAAAATAATAGTTCGGCTCCTAATGGGTTTGATCTTAAAGGGTTTGAAGACTTTTTCAACTCTATCGGCTTCAAGAGAGTGGATGGATCCGTGTTCGGCTTACTCGTTCTTTCTCAGATAGCATTGACTAGCGAAGACATTGAAAAATCACTAGGGCTGTCTCAAAGCGCAACGAGTATATCTCTCAAAAAACTCCATCACTTTGGGGCCATCGAAACGAGGGATAGTAGGGAAAAGAGAGTAAAACTACACGAAGCAAAAGAAGACTGTCTCGAAATTGTCACAACTTTATTCAAAAAAAGAGAGCAGGAAAATATTAGACAATTTAAAGCCTTTGCAGAAAGCCTCTTAAGTAAAAACCCAGAGTTTGCCATAAGCCCTAAGGACCCCAGGTATAAGAAAATTAAATCGATTATTTTAACATGTGATATTGCCGAATCTGTTATTAAGTTTGTCATTAACTTATCAAACCTTCAGATACCAAAGGATTATCCTTCTATTGTTAAAAAACTTCCCCTGGCCTTAGATATTATATCGCAAAGTGCACAACCTCTCGTAAGCTTTACGACTCAAATAAAAACAAACTGGGCCGATAGAGTCAAAAATGGCTTATCACGATTTTCAGGAGACCAATAAATGCCTTCACAATTTTCACGCATCGTCATTACAGGTGTCGGATTAGCTGCACCAAACGGAAACAACCTTTCAGAGTTCCGCCAGGCCCTCCTTCAAAATAAATCTGGAATTAAGCATAAAGAAATCCGCCATATGGGTAAAGTAGCAGCGGGGGAATGTGATTTTGATGAAACAAAGCACCAATCAAGAAAAGCTCGCCGTCGAGGTACCAGGGCGGGAGCAACCTCCATTTACTGTGCAAATGAATCACTTTTAGATTCAAATATTGAACTTTCAATGGTCGATAAATCGAAAATAGGCATTTATCTAGGAATTACTGAGCATGGAAATGTTGAAACGGAAAATGAAGTTCACCTCCTTTACCAAAATGACCTAAATACAAGCTTCTGGTCACACCACCATAATCCTAGAACAGTCTCTAATAACCCAGCAGGAGAGGTCTCTCTTAATTTGAAAGTTACAGGACCAGCCTATACTATTGGTGCTGCGTGTGCGGCTGGCAATATGGGGCTTATCCACGCTTGCCAAATGCTAAGGCTTCATGAAGTTGATATTGCGTTAGCTGGAGGCGTTTCTGAGAGTACAGAAACATTTGGAATTTTTGCAGCTTTTGGAGCGCAAGGGGCGCTTGGGGAACACTCAAACCCCGAACTAGCAACAAGACCTCTAGATATAGACAGAAGTGGTATCGTTGTTTCAGAGGGAGGCGCCATTTTTACCCTTGAAAGACTAGAGGATGCATTAAAAAGAGGGGCTAAAATTTACGGAGAAATCATTGGCTATCATGTTAACTCTGATGCCTCTGACTTTGTTCTACCTAATAGTGAAAGACAAAAACAATGCATAAGCGCAGCTCTTAAAAGAGCTCATCTGGAAGCAGATGACATTGATATTGTAAACCTTCACGCAACTGGAACTGTTCAAGGCGACATCCAAGAGTGTCAAGCCGTCCGTGAAACATTTAATTTAAACCCTGGGTCAAATACACATATAAATTTTACTAAAGGTCTTATTGGTCATGCCATGGGAGCTGCGGGAGCCCTTGAGCTAGCAGGAAATTTACCAAGTTTTGAAGATAATTTTGTCCATCCAACAGGCTATCTTAACCAAATCGATGAAAAGTGTGCCCTTAAGAATCTTGTTGGAAAAACAAAAGTTCAAAAAAAAGTAAATACAATTTTGAATAACTCTTTTGGAATGCTAGGTATAAACTCAAGCCTTATTGTCCAAAAATATAGAGGTTAAAACACGGCCATAAATTTTTATTTTAAATATAGAATTTACAAAATATTAAATTTAAAATCATTACAGTTTTTGAATTGAAATGCTTTAGAAGGAGTCAAAATGGAAAATGCACAAGTTAGAGAAGCAGTTATGAATATTATAGCAGACATCGCACTAGATGAAGATGTTACTCAAATCAAGGACGACCTTGCTCTTAGAGACCAACTCGATTTAGATTCGATGGATTTTTTAGATATTGTTATGGAGCTAAAAAAACGCCACAAGATTGAAGTTCCTCAAGAAGACTACCCGAAACTCGCCACGATGGAATCATGTGTTAATTACCTAGGTCCAAAGTTTCATTAATTAGAGCTTCCCTTACTTCAGAAGGACACAATAAAGGCTAACTTCATGCAAGAAAAGTATGATGTCATTGTAATAGGCGCAGGCCTCTCAGGTTTAGCAGCTGGAATAAGACTGGCAATGTTTGGAAAAAAAGTATGCATTCTAGAGAAGCATTCAATTCCAGGGGGCTTAAACTCTTTTTACCAAAGAAAAGGAGTTCAATTTGATGTGGGTCTCCATGCACTCACAAACTTTGCTAAAAGAGGTGAAAAGGGTTTGCCTCTTACGAAGATCCTTAAACAGTTAAGAATTTCTTATGATGAGCTTGACCTGAAAGAACAGTTTTTTTCCCAAATTGCTTTTCCAGATCTCAGCCTGTCCTTTACTAACGAGCTCGAGTTTCTTGTTGAAGAAATAAATAAAAATTTTCCTGAGGAATCAGACTCCTTTTTAAAACTAGTCGAAAAGGTAAAACAATTTAATGCTTTTAGTCTAGACCAAGATTTTGTTTCCACAAGAGAAATCCTTCCCCAATACATCAAAGATCCTCTATTACAGGAAATGATTTTAGCTCCAACTCTTGCCTACGGAAGTGCCTGGGAAAACGATGTCGACTTTTCTCAATTTGTTATTCTATTTAGAAGTATCTTCTTAGAAGGCCTTTCAAAGCCTATGGGCGGTATAAGAAAAGTTCTTGGTCTTTTAGAAAAAAGATTTAATGAAAATGGAGGAATTCTAAAATATAAGTCCCCAGTAAAAAATATTATACAGAATACCAAAGGTGTCGAAGGAGTTATTCTTAAAAATGGGACCATACTCAAATCTGATACGATCATTTCTTCGGCAGGTTTCCCAGAAACGATGGATATGGTTGAAGAAGAACTCCCTCCCAAAATAAGTCCAGAGGTTGGAAGCTTCAGTTTTACAGAAAGCATTGCTGTTTTAAATAAAAAGCCCAAAGAGCTAGGACAAAAAGCCGCTACCATTTTTTATTCATCTCTTCCCAAATATAAATATGAAAATCCAAAAACTCATTATGGAACGGAAACTGCAATTTTAAGCTTTCCAAATAACTTTGAAGAAGATCCAATGGAAGAAGGTATGGCAAGGGTTACTTTTTTGGCCAACTACAACCTTTGGAAACAACTTGATCGTGCGTCTTACAAAGATAAAAAAGAAGAAGTTTTTGAATCATCACTCAGACTTTTTGAAGAATTTTGCCCTAAAATTAAGGACCACCTCATACTTAAAGATGTTTTTACACCAACAACGATAGAAAAATTTACAAATCATAAGAAAGGAACAATCTATGGGAGTCCTCAAAAACAAAAGAGAGGGACGACACCTATAAAAGGGCTTATTCTTTGTGGTACTGACCAAGGCTTTCTTGGAATTATTGGCTCTCTTCTCAGTGGAATTTCAATGGCCAACCTTCACGGTTTCTCCCCAACCCAAGGAGCAACCTCTTGAAGTTTTCCAAAGTCCGCCTAGCATCCATAGGACACTTTCTTCCTAATAAAGTAATGACTTCTGAAGAACTCGAAATGAGATGTGATAAACTCTATCAACGTTTAAACCTTCCGCACGGAAGGTTAGAATTAATGACGGGTATAAAAGAAAGACGCTACTGGGATGTAGGCACAAAGCCTAGTTTTATTGCAACAGAAGCGGCAAAAGACGCTCTTTTTAAAACTCATATAGAAAGTCATGAAGTAGACTTTTTAATTCATGCCTCTGTATGTAGAGACTTTCTTGAGCCTGCAACCTCTTCAGTAGTCCACCAAAACTTGGGACTAAAAAGTCGATGTGGAATTTTTGATCTTTCAAATGCTTGTCTCGGTGTTCAAAGTGCCATGGTGACTGTAGCTTCCATGATTGAACAAGGACAAATAAGATCTGGACTTATTGTTAGTGGAGAAAACAGTGGTCCTCTTATTTTTGAAACTATCCGCTTTTTAAATTCAAATCCAAACCTAAATAGAAAAAATGTAAAAGAATATATAGCGAATCTAACTATTGGATCTGCGGGAGTTGCAGTCCTTCTTAGCGATGAAGGCATTTGCCCTGAAGGACCTCGCATTCTTGGCGGTGTTACAATGACACACTCTAATGCTAACCACCTTTGTCAAGGCGAAGGTGATATTCATTCCCTTATGATGAAAACAGACTCAGAGGAACTCCTGAAAGCAGGAATTCAATTAGCCCAGGAAACTTGGGAAGAAACAAAAAAAGAACTTAATTGGAGCAACGATATGATTGACTGGGTAATTGGTCATCAGGTTGGCCAAGCCCATGAAGAAGGAATTTTAAAAGGGTTAGGCTTATTCGAAAAAAAGACGTTTAAAACTTACGAGAACTTTGGAAATACAGGCTCTGCTGCTCTACCTTTAACTCTATCACTTCTAAAAGACTCAAAAAAAGTAAAACCAAATGATAAAATGACCCTTTTAGGGATTGGAAGTGGGCTAAGTTGCCTTATGTTGGGGGTCCAATGGTAGAAAAGTCACATTGTAATGACATTGTCATTCCGGAAAGTCTTCGAAAAGAGTATCCATTTAGATCACACTTTCACTCTATAAAAATTAAAGGTCAGGACCTTCTCCAAATGCACTTTGTTGATGAGGGGCCAAAAAAGACTGACCCTATTTTAATGATCCATGGAAATCCTACTTGGTCTTTTACTTACAGGAACCTCATAAAAAGCCTAAAGGAATCAAACCGTACAATTGCAGTTGATCATATTGGCTGTGGGCTTTCGGATAAGCCTCAAAACTACTCCTATCAATTACAAAACCATATTGAAAATCTTGAAAGCTTGGTAAACACCCTTAAACTTACCAATATAACTCTTATTGTCCATGACTGGGGTGGAGCTATAGGCTTCGGACTTGCAACTAAAAATCCTCATCTTATCAAACGGGTTGTTATCCTTAATACTGCAGCTTTTGAAAGTAACCAAATTCCTCGAAGGATAAATTTTTGCAGGTTGCCTTTCATAGGTGAGAAACTAGTACGTCATTTTAATGCTTTTGCATGGCCCGCTACTTTTATGGGTGTTACTCATAAACTACCAAAAGTTGTAAAACAAGGGTACCTCCTTCCCTATAACAATTATAAAAATAGAATTGCAACATCACGCTTTGTTCAAGATATTCCATTAGAGAAAAACCATCCTACTTTTAAAACTATCAAAAATATTGAAAAAAACCTTTTTCGAATAACATGCCCAAAATTAATATTATGGGGAGGAAAAGACTTTTGTTTTAACAACCATTTTTACGATCGATGGAAAGAAATTTACCCTACAGCAAAGACTCATTATTTTAAAAAAGCTGGTCACTTTGTTATAGAAGATGAAAAAGAAGAGGTTCTCTGCCAAATAAAAGCGTTCCTAAATAGTAACAGGCCAAATAGTTTTTAACCAATCCTCTGGATGACACAAAAAAATTATTATCAATAATTTAATAAAAGGACCTATAGATCTATGAATATTGCTTTTAAACTTAGAGAGCAAGCTGAACTAAGACCAAGCAAAAAAGCCGTTCTCTTCCCTAAAAAAAGAAACTCATCCAATAAAAAATACGAATATGAGTCCCTCACCTTTAAGGAACTTGAAGACCTGTCCAATTTATACGGCTTCATACTCCAAAAAGAGGGCATTACCAAAAACACTAAAGTTCTTCTTTTCTTAAGACCCTCTTTGGACTTTACAGCACTTACTTTTGCTCTTTTTAAGATTGGTGCTACTCCGATATTAATAGACCCCGGTATGGGAAAAAAGAACCTCATTCACTCCATATCTAAAGTAAAACCTCATGCATTAATCGCGGTTCAAGAAGTTCACTTTATTAAGCAATTTTTTCCTGACTCTTTTAAAAGTTGTCAAATATTTATTAGTTCAGGAAACTTACAACTTCCCCAAACAAAAACCCTCAAAAAGCTAAAAGAAAGATGGGTTGATGACTTTCTTAAAGAACCCTTTTTTAAAATTGAAGACAGACACCCAGAAGACAGGGCCGCTATTTTATTTACTTCTGGAGGAACTGGTATTCCTAAAGGAGTTGTATATACATACAGAATTTTTTCATCACAACTCAAAATGCTCCAAGGCATGTTTAACCTCAATCATAAAGAAGTCGATATACCTGGATTTCCATTATTTTCTCTTTTTACTATTGGGATTGGAATGACAAGCTGTATTCCTGACATGAATCCATCAAAGCCTTCCCAGTGTGACCCTGAAAAACTAGTTCAAAATATTCAAGACAACCAAGCCACTTTTGTTGCTGGTTCACCTGCCATATGGGAGCGAGTTGCTGATTACTGCCTGGTCCATAAAAAAACTCTTCCTTCCATAAAGTTTTTAGTGATGTTTGGAGCCCCTGTTTCCATCGACCTTCATGAAAAATTTGAAAAAACGCTACTTAACGGAACAACTTACACGCCCTACGGAGCAACAGAGTCGCTTCCTCTATGTCAATTCTCAGGAAAGGAAATTCTAAAAGAGACTGCTTCCCTTTCAAGAAAAGGAAATGGAACTTGCGTGGGGTTGCCGGTTAAAGGTGTCGACTTAAAAATAATACCTATTACAGAAAAAGAAATACCTTCCCTTGATCAAACAACTATATTGCCCCCTTTCAAAATTGGAGAAGTCATCGTATCTGGTGATATTGTAACTGCTGAATACTATCAAATGGAAGAGCAAACAAAAAAAGCCAAAATTATGGATGAAAAGGGAAAGCTCTGGCACAGAATGGGAGATGTTGGCTACTTAGATCAAGATGGAAAACTATGGTTTTGCGGAAGAAAAACTCACAGAGTCCATGTCGATACTACTCAAAATGATGGACAACAGAAAAAAGAACTTTATTCTATTCCTTGCGAGGCCGTCTTTAACGAGCACCCAGAAGTTAAAAGAACCGCCCTAATTCAGACAAGTGAAAAGGGTCTAAATACAGCGTCAATTGTTATTGAAAGAAGAGATAAAAAAAGCTTAAGAGGTAAAGAGAAGCATCGCTTTGAAAAAGAAATTCTCCTTATAGCAAAAAATTTTGAACATACTTCTTCAATTAAGAAAGTTTATTACCATAATAACTTTCCTGTAGACGTCAGACACAATATCAAAATAGACCGCATTAAACTTCGAGAAGTTTCCTCAAAAAAGGCTTTTATATGAATATTCTCGTTACTGGTGGGGGGGGCTTTCTTGGAAAGTCTATCATCAATTTACTTATTGATAAAAAATATAAAGTTACGAATTTTTCTAGATCTCGTTATCAAGAACTTGAAAAAAAAGGAGTCATATGCCTCCAAGGGGATATAAAAAACTCCCAGGATGTATTAAAGGCTTTTGAGGGACAAGATGCTGTTATTCACGTGGCTTCTAAAGTTGGCATGTGGGGTAAATGGAGTGACTTTTACGATACAAACGTAACTGGGACAGAAAACGTCATTAATGCATGTTTAAAGCATCAAATCAAGAAGCTTGTTTACACAAGTTCGCCTAGCGTAGTATTTGGGAAAGATAATCTACAAAATGCAGATGAATCGACTCCCTATCCAGACAAATACTTTGGGCTTTATGCTCACTCCAAAGCCATCGCAGAAAAAAAAGTTTTGGAGTCAAACAACTCTCCAAAACTTTTAACAACCTCCCTAAGACCTCACCTTATTTTTGGTGAAAAAGACCCTAACTTAATCCCAAGGCTTGTAAAAGCTGCAAGGGAGGGAAAGTTGAAGCAAGTAGGCTCTGGACAAAACCTAGTTGACGTTATCTACGTCGAAAATGCTGCTTATGCTCATATATTGGCCCTTGAGAAGCTTTCTACTTCTTCACCTATTTGCGGCAAAGCTTACTTTCTTGGCCAAGAGGCCCCTGTAAACCTATGGCAATTTATTAACAAAATCCTTAATATTCATGGCCTCCCGCCAATAAAAAAAACAATTTCTTTTAAAAAAGCCTACTTCCTTGGTGCTTTTATTGAAAAAACACTAGGCTTACTGAGGAAATACTCTGTTGACCCACCGATGACAAGATTTGTAGCACTTCAACTAGGTAAGTCTCATTACTTTTCTCACAAGAATGCCTTTATGGAGTTGGGTTACAAGCCCCTACTTTCAACAGACAAGGCCCTTGAACGCCTGAGTACAACTCAATAATTCAAAGGTTAAAGTTTTTTTTAAGGACTAATTTATTGTGGATTATCATTAGATATAAAAAGCTTTTTATAGAGCCTTTCAACTTCTTCCCAGTCATGTTCTATAGTGGCCCTTGCGATCGCTTCCAAAATTTCGTCTTTTGAAATTTCTTCATGCCCTACCATCTATTCCTCCAAATACCTACTTAATTGTCACTTAGAGAAGGTATTATTTGAAAAGTCAGATCTTAAATTTTGCAATTCTTATATGATATTAATCAACTTCTATTTATATAAATGTAAAAGCTCTTAGACCATTTCTTTCATTTCAAGAACATCTTTCACATCAGATACAAGCTCTTTCACACTGAAAGGCTTGGAATACATTTTTTCTACTCCCAACCGAACTGTTTCTCCATCTTGAAGTCTATAAAAACCTGACATGAAAAAAAATAGTGGGGCATTATCTCCCATTTTCTCTATATGATCCAAAATTTCAAAGCCGCTTCCCCCTTCCATCTTGTAATCAGAAATAACGGCATTATATTTTGCAGACTCTATTTTCTTTATGGCGTCAGCACTTGATTTCGCTACTTCAGCTTCCATCCCACCTTCACGAAACTCGTCACTCACTATGTCTAAAATTTCCGGCTCATCATCTACAATCAAGACTTTAAATTTTTTATCCGTTACCATCAGACTTCTCCCCCTCAGAACTCAAGAAAGAACAAAATTTCATCTTCTATTATAAAGAATAAACAATTAATTGCACTTTTTTTCTCTATGTCAAAAGTTTTCTTGATTAGAATGCTGCGTGTAATTTTTGAAATGTGTCCCCTATTGTGGTACCTCTTAAACTCTAAATTTAAATAGTACTATTTTTTAGGGAAGTTGAATGATCGAGAATATACTAGGAACATTTAGAACTGCGCTTTGCATGATTCTGACATTTTTTATAGCACTTTTTGCATCTATTTCTGGTTTATTCATTGGCGGCCAAAGAGCTTGGGAGTTCTGGAGAGAAGCTTGGGGAAAAACAATTCTCTTCTTTTTAGGCGTTAAAATGAAAATTAATGGCATGGAAAACCTTAAGGGTCCTGCCGTTTTCATAATGAATCATGAAAGTGTAATAGACATTTTTACCATTGCTGCCATTACTCCCAAAAAAACCACATTTGTATCAAAAAAAGAGGTAGCTCGTTTTCCTTTTGTTGGAATAATAATGCGAATGGGAGGCTGCATATTTATAGACCGCTCCAATACGAGGTCTGCTATTGAAAGTATCAAAGAGGGTGTTGAAGAAAGAAGAGAAAATTATTCAATTATTGTCTTTCCAGAAGGAACACGCTCTAACGCAGAGCAAGGACTTAAACCTTTTAAGAAAGGCTGCATGCATATTGCAATGGCGGCTGGTATTCCAATTGTCCCTATAGGCCAAAGTGGAGCAAGAACTCTTGCCAGCGGAAAAAGCCTCGTTATAAAAAAAGGTAGTCCTATTTATTTTGAAATAGGAGAACCTATTTCTACAGATATGTGGAACTTGGAAAATACGGAAAAACAAATGGAGCTTTTACAAGAGGAAGTAAAAAACCTTATTGCCAAAGCTAAAACGAAAAGAGAAAAAGCATTAAAAGACCGAGGCAATGAAGATCATTTTAAAAACGATAACTTTTCAACTAAAGCACTTTAAAAATCGAGATAAAACTTCAAATAAAAGAGGAGTCTAATATGGATAACCTTATTTTAATAAGACACGGTCAGAGTCGTTGGAACCTTGAGAATCGTTTCACCGGATGGGTCGACGTTGATTTATCTGAAAATGGAATTTTGGAAGCAAAAGAAGCTGCGAAAGTTTTAAAAGAGAATGCTATAGAAATTGACTACGTCTATACTTCGGTACTTAAGAGAAGTATTCAAACCGCAGAACTAATACTTGATACATTAGAGAAAAATGAACTTTCATTAACAAAAAGTTGGCAACTGAATGAAAGGCATTATGGAGCGCTACAAGGGAAAAATAAAAAAGAAACAGCTGAGCTTCATGGAGCCGAGCAAGTAAAAATATGGAGGAGATCCTTTTCTACAAAACCTCCACAATTGAATGAAGAAGACATTCAAATACCTGAAAGCTGGGGAGAAAACATTCCAAAGGTACTTGGTGAAAGTTTGGAAGATACCTGTAAAAGAGTTGTCCCTTTTTGGAAAGACAGTATTTTAAAAGACATTAGAAGGGGTAAGAAAATACTGATAAGCGCTCATGGAAATAGCCTTAGGGCCCTCTTAAAGCACCTTTTTTCAATTTCTGAAGAGAAGATCTTAGAATTAGAAATTCCCACAGGAAAACCAATTCTTTGTAAAATTAATGAAGAAGGTCTAGGTGTTGAATATTCATATATTTAGTAATCGTGATGAAACTGGGATCATATTATGTCATTAACTATGCCAATACTTGAGGAACTTCAACTTTATTCTATCAATAAATGCCCTTTTGAAAGCTTCGAAAAATGGTTTGAAGAAGCATTGACCAAAGAAGAAAACCCTTCAGCATTCTCCTTAGCAACCGCAACAAATAATGCAGTTCCCTCAGTTAGGTTCCTCCTCTTTAAAGGGTTACAAAATTATAAGTTTAACTTTTTTACCAACAAGACAAGCCCCAAGTCACAAGACTTGTCTAAAAACCCCTATGCCGCAATGGCTTTTTACTGGCACAAGACTGGACGCCAAGTTCGCATCTCTGGAAAAGTTGAGGAGATGAATAGAGAAATGGTTGAAGATTACTGTTCCAAAAGACCAAGATTAAGCCAAGTCGCAACTTATGTTTCTAAACAAGGTCAAAAACTTAAAAGTAAAAACGAGCTTATAGAAAGCTTCAACCAGTGCTTAGAATCATTTGAAGGTAAAAACATTCCTACACCAAACCATTGGACAGGGTACTCAGTAATACCACATGAGATAGAGTTTTTTATTTATGGAGAACATCGGCTAAATGATAGATTTCTATTTGAAAAAAAAGAATCGGAATCGTGGGAAATATCCAGACTAGCACCATAATATAAATTAAATCTAGAGCGGCTTCACCTTAGCATTGGAACTAAAGGTTAAGCAAAAAGATGTTCCCTCATTCATGGTCGTCTCAATATTTAAATCTGCTCCTAATAAATTTAATGATTTTTGCACAACATCCATCCCGATACCTCTTCCTGAAATCTCAGTTACATTTTCTTTTGTACTAACGCTTGGAAGAAAAATGAGATTAATCTTTTCTTTCGTACTCATTACTTCTATTTTATCTTTTTCAACAAGACCTAACTTTACACCTTTTTCAGTAAGCTTATTGATGTCTATACCGACTCCATCATCTTTAATCGTAATCGAAATATTATCACCATCTAATTGTTGGCATAAGATCTCTATAAGACCTACTTCATTTTTTCCTTTGATTAATCTATCATTCGGTTTTTCAATCCCATGATCTACAGCATTTCTAATAAGGTGGACGATAGCTTCCTGTAAAATGTTTAAAGAATCTCTATCTAAAGAACATTCTTCACCGACTAAAGAAAACTTAATTTTTTTTCCTAAGTTTTCAGAAATTTCTTTAATAACTTTCTGGTATCGAAATAAAGAAAATTTGACTGGAAGATAAAGTAATTTATCAAACATTTCATTTAATATATTTTCTTCATTTTTAATAGAAGGGATACTTATAATCGTTTTTTTTACGTAATCATAATTTTCTACTAATATTTCATGTACTTTCGGTTTAAGATCTGAGGCATTATAATCTTCTATATCTATATAGTTTTTAAATAGCTTCAGAAGATCAATATTTTTAGAATAAAAATGCCAAGAGAAATCTTTTTTCAACATGAATTCTTTCAGATTATTTACAAAAGAATAATTTCCTAATGAAAAAAGCCTTTCAATTTTATCAAATGCTTCAAGAAGGTCGAAACGAAATAATTCATAATAAATTTCATTAATAAAGTTTTTAAATTCTTGGTCACCAAAAATTAAATTTATTACAGACTCAATATCTATTTTCAAAGTTTTAGATATAATACCAAACAAGTCATTTCTATCTAATCCATTTTTTTCCAAAATATTAAGTGTTTGCCATATAAAAGTCTTTTCAAATCTCGAAACATTAGGATCTATAGGTTCGTTATTTAAAAATGATTCAATAAAAAAGACCCTCTTCCCAGGTGAAATATTTTTATAAAGGTCAAGCTGAAATAGAATAATAATAAATTTCCAGATCTCATTAAGAGTAAAAATAATCTTTTGATGCTTTAATTCGTTATCTAAAGTTTTCGATTCTATCAAATCATAGAGATATCTAAATAAAGCAGGAAAAAAATCTAATTTAATACTTAAGGTATTTGAGTGAATATGGTAAACATTTTGAATAATATCATTGCTATTAATATAACTTTTATTAATTAACTTTTCTGAAATAATTGTGATATCCTTAATTAAGATAGACCAGAAATCAGTATTTAATTCTAAATTGTGAAATTGCGATGACTTTACAAAAATATTTTTACATATTTTTCTTATTTCACCTATGGGGTCAATAAAATATTCTTGATATTGTTCCTTAGAATAATCTTCATTATCTTTAAAGTAAGAAATACCACTTTCTAAATGGTGAATTTTCTGAGATAGCTCCTTTTCATCAATTCCTCTTGCAAGACCTTTCATTGAATGGCTTATATTTTCGATTTCTTCTATAATTTCAGTTCGATCGCTATTATTTTTAATAGAATCAATAGTTTCGATCTGAAAATCATCATAGTTTCCTATATTTGAGTTTTCCCGTTTTGATAACTTAGAAACCAAATACTCAAGACTTTTTAGTAATTCGTGCAACTGGGATTTAAATTTGAGATCTTCTTTAAACTCTAAAGAAAAGACTTCTTTGGCGGAATTAATATATTGGCTAACTTGACCTTGAAGAGCATACAGTTCCTGAACTAAAGAATTTGTTCCTTCATAATCATGATTCTTTTTATAACCTAGGTTTTCATTATAATTATCAGTAATAAATTTAGAAAGAATCGTTTCAATTTGATGAGCACTAGACGAAATATAACTTAAACCATAAACTCTAGCATTACCCTTAATTGTGTGGAGTTGCCTAAACAAAATAGGCAAATCTGAAACTTTTTCTGAGCTTTCGACCTGACTTCTAATTTTTTTGGCAATAAATATCGAGTCCATGGTCATTTTATTTGTGGTACTAAAGAATTCACTTAAATCTTCTTTTTTATTTAAAGCAAGTTCCTGAAGGATTTGGATATTTTTCATCGAATTTTTTCTCTGCTCTTCAACCTCTTTTTCAAGTTTTTCAATTTCAGTTATATCTTCAACGACAAACATTATACTTTGAATTAAATTAGATTTATCAAACAAAGGATTATAAGCTATTTTTAGTATTTTTTGATGCTCTAGTGTTTCTGAATTATAAATGACTCGGTTTGGAAAGTGGTCCTTAACCATTTCCCACTGTAGATCATCAGATCCAAATAATATGCTTAGAGAAAATTTGATCGTAGAATAAACTTCTGAGTCTTTGTCAATACCAATAAACACATTATTAAATAAATCATCTCCAACTATATCGTTACCAAAAATGATTTCTGAATATTTAGAAACAGGTTTTTGAACTATACCTTCATTCGATATTGTAAACACGGCTTGTCTCATATTATCTAAAAGATTTGAAATATCATCTAGGGCCATCGAAAGTTCTTTCGTTCTTTCTTTTACTTCATCCTCTAAATTAATATTTGCATCTTCAAGTAGCTTATTGGCCTTTAGATTTTCTTCTAGAAGACTATTAATAATATCAGCAAGACCTAAGGAAAGAAGAATAACTTCAAAAACACCTCCTATTTGAAAAGCATTTAAAAAAATAAACCAAGGAGGCAAAAATCCATTCATTTGTCCTATTTGAAGGATCCCTCCTCCAGTTATAAAAATAAATGCCAAAAGATAATACTTAGCAGGCCGATATTCTAACTTTAATTTATAAGCTCCCACTAGAATAAAAAAGGTGAAACCCAAAACTAAGAAAAAATAAAATGGGGTTAATAGATATTTATAAAAAGGAAAAAAGGATCCTACTAAAAAGCCAATGGCTAAATAAGTTAAAATTATAAAAAACTTATGTATTACTGGTGTGGACTTATTAACCCCTAAATAATTTATAGTAAAAAAGATAAGAAAAAGAGCAGTTAGAGAAGCTCTCAAAAGAAAACCTTCATTTTGAAACCAAATCCAATCTGGGTATAGAAATTGAAATCCCAAACCATTAGATGCCATATTTAGTAATGTGTATGAAGATATATATAAGATATAATAAAGGTAGCTTACACTTTTTGTAGATAAGTAAACAAAAAGGTTATAAAAAATCATAACAAACATAATTCCGTAAAAGAATCCAAATCCGGCCATCTTAAAATTCTCTTTCTCTGAAAATGCTATCGGCGAGTAAAGCTTAAGTGGGATTTGAATACCATCATCAGATTTAATTTTAAGATAATAAGTTGTTCCCTTTTCAGGTCTAATATTAAAAACAAAATTTCTGTTTTTAACATCTCTTGTTGAAAAGGCCCTTCGATCTCCTGTCTTAGTAACGGCTTTCCAATTTCCTGAAATTTTTTTATAGAGCTCAACGTAATCGCACCAAACTTGTTCAAATGCCAGTAACCAGACATTAGAAGGATGATTTTTATTTTCTATTTTGAGCCTGATCCAAAAAGATGATCTTGAAATTCCAATATTTGGTATTTTTGTTTTACTAGAAATGTACTTGGAGCGAAATTTCTTTTTTGTAACATCATTAATTGTCAGTTTATTAGAAGAATCCTCAAAAATTGAAATTTCATAACCTACATCATAAACATCTTTTCCATCTAAAAGAATTACTTTTTGCTCAGCGAGTAAATTGCTGGAAAATAAACAAAAAGTGATTATAAATATAAGGTAAGACCTAAAGTTCATTTAATCAGTTTCCCCTATGACAAATTTTCGGTATCCTTTGAAAAACTGTTTAACAAAACTTTAAAAATTTAATCAAAAGAACAAAATGCTCAGAGTAATCAGAAGAATAATTATAGGACCACCCGTTGCATTATTAATTTTTATTAATATGTTTTTCTGGACAACTCTCCTAGTTTTTTTGGCCACTTTTAAAGCTATTCATAAAAGTGAAGCACTAGAAAAAAAACTTGACAGAATTTATCAACTAGCAGTCGCAGTAAATACAGGGGTCTTTAAAAAAATTCTAAATATCTATATTATAATTCAAGGCGATACTAGGCTCGAGTACTCAAAAAATTACTTAGTTGTCTCAAATCATGCGTCTTGGTCTGATAGCTTCATCAACCAAGGTGTAATGAACGATGTTATCCCACCCTTCCGTTTTTTATCAAAAAAGGAAGTAAAGTACATACCTTTCGTAGGAATCATAAGCTGGGCATATAATTTTCCTTTATTAAGTAGAAATAAGTTGGACAAAGATAAGAAAAAAATCCTTGAAAACGCTAAAACCTTAGGAGATAGGCCTATTTCTTTTTTTATTTATCCAGAGGGAACTCGTTTTTCGAACACAAAAAGAAGGAGGCAAGAATCACCATTCAAGTATCTTTTAAAGCCTAAAATAGGCGCTTTAACGACACTCCTTAAAACTAATATTGAGTACGAAAAGATCGTCGATATAACACTTTTATATCCCAAAACTAAAATCAATTTTTGGGACTTATTAAGTGGTAATATTTCTCATATCTATGTTTATGTAAGACAGTTAACTTTGGAGAAAGAAACTCCTCCTCACGAAATTAAAAGTTGGATTTATCAAAAATGGAAAGAAAAAGACAATTTAATTAGAAGCTTTAGAGACTAAGTTCCCTTAGGGTAGAGATTGTATTGATTAAGATTTTTCATTTTTCAAAATTCTATAGACAACAGAAAAAGCCCCTGAAATGACTCCGACAACCCCTTGCCCAGGAAAAACAGTATCTCCCACAAGAAAAATATTCGGATCAGGTGTAGCATTTTTTGGGTATGAAAAGGGATAATAATCCAAAATATGTGGTATTCCACCAACTCTTCCTTCAAATCTATTCGTATACTTTTCGAAGGTTGCTGGAGTGCCCACTTCACCTTTACCTATTTCCAAAATTTCAAATTTTTTAAAATTTTCTTTAAAAGTATTTAACACAATGTTTTCAAATCTTTTTATTTTGGCTTTATTATCTCCGTAAAAGTCTTGTTCTTTAAACAAGTCGATTGAAATATGGGTAGAAACAGTTATAGTTTGAAATCCATTTTTACTTCTACTTAAGTCATCTTTTTCAGAAAAGCTAAAAAATAAAGACTCAGATTGAATGAAGTTTTTCAATTCATTTGAATGAACTTGGTGATAGAGTGAGCCTAAATCTTTGTTAAATTTAACTGAGAAATAGTAAGTCATTGCTCCCCAGCTTTTACTATATTTTTTTGAGACTATATTCATTTTATTTTTAAATGCACCACCACATATATTAGCAAAATTCCAAATTGGAATATTACTAATTATATTTTTACTTTCATAAACTTCAGTTTTCTTATTGAATTCAGCTTTAACACTAAAAATATTTGACTCTTTTTTTTCTATAGAAAAAACTTTTCTTCTTTTTTTGACATCACCTTTAAATTCCTTGATTTTTTTTTCTATTTCATGACCCATAGAGGTTATTCCTCCATATGAATAAAAAGTATCCTTTGGGTAATTCAATCCTAATGCAGCCAACAAATAAGGTACTTTGTCTGATTTTTCCTGAGCTGTAATCATTAAAATTTCATCTAGGAAGTTAATATAGTCCTCATTGTTGGAAGCATCCTTTGGAAGACAACTTCTAAAGCTCATAAGAAGACTTGGTAGAAGTGCTAGATAATTGCCTGTATTCTTACCAATAAAAGAAAAAAGGTCTTTAATCCCTGCTGGAGGAAAAAGTGGAACTTCAGATAATAATCCCCAAGCCAATTTGCTTACTTTTTCGATTTTCTTCCATATTTTTTCATGATTTATACCCGGAAAGTGTTTATTTAGCTCATCAATCCATTTGTTAAAGTTTCTATACCGAAGTATTTTTTTCCCTTTAAAATGGATCACCATCCCTGGATCGACTCTCTTTTTTTTAAGCTGAAAATTTAACTCTTTTTCAATTCTATCAAGAGGTCCATTGTAATCGAATCCAGATAGTGTCGTGGCCCCTACATCATATAATAAGCCCTCTCGCTTATAGAAACCGGCACATCCTCCTATAGAATAATGTGATTCTAAAACTAAGACTTTTTTATTTGATTTTGCTAATAGAGATGCAGCTGTCAATCCACCGTATCCAGCACCTATGACTATAAAATCATACATTTCAATCGCCTAGTAAGGTAAATATTTGATAGTAAGAACTCTTAGACTCTAGTGTTTATAACTACTAAAAATAACCACTAAAATCAAGCAGGTTTTGAACTAAGAACACCTTGAGTTGTAGAATCTCGTGGAATCTTAATGATCCAGCAGAAAGAAATCATGTCACCATTATTTCTATCATCGTTTAAAAACTCAATTTCAATATCTCCGCCCATCCCTTTTAAAAATGATTTCACTGCGTCCATACCAACACCACGACCAGATACATCCGTAACCTCTTTTGCCGTTGAAACACCGGACAAGAAAACCATATTTGCTAGGGTTTGAGGGTCTTCATTACCACTCTCTTTAAGTTGACCTGATTCAATAGCCTTTTCTTTAATTTTTTGTATATTAAGGCCTTGACCGTCATCTTTAACAATGATTTTGTTAAAGTTTTCCTCTTCAGATCCTGTGATTGTTATTTTCCCTTTTGAATTCTTTCCTTTTTTCTTCCTTTCCTCAGGAGTTTCTATGCCATGATCTATCGAATTCCTAACAATATGAGTAAAAATATCTTTCATCGCTGAAGATTTCTCATAATTGAATAGGATTCCACCGTCATCTAATACAACTTCTGGTACTTCTTTTTCTAAATCCTCTGCAAGTGACTCTAGTGACTTGATTAAATTGGACAATATTTGTTCTAAATTGACTGCCGATAAATTAAATAGTCTTTGAGAAACCACCTGTAAATCTTGTCGAATTTTATTAGGGTTGTCTGGATTTGCAGCATTAACTAAGTTTAAGATTTCATTAATATCTTCTTTAATTTTTCCACTCCCTTCTGATGCGCTACCCCCATCTCCTTTTCCTCTGCCTAACACGTTATCATGAACATCCTCATATATTTTTAACGCATCTTCCAAGTCTTCTAGGTGTAAAATCAGTAAACTAGGGTCCCACTCCTTCTTAAGACCTTTTCTAAGCTGATCATACTCTTGCTCTGCTTCATGAGCTGCATTAGATACATAAACGAAGTCATGAGTTCTAGCATTTCCTTTTATCGTATGCATATTTCTAAATAATTGCTCCATAACTCCAATAGGAGGCAACTCACCTTTCTCTTTTATTAACTCTGTATTCTCTTTTATGTATTTATTTGCAGAACCTATAAATTCGCCAAAGTCATCTGGTAACACTTTAAGAATTTGTCCAATCATTTCTATCTTTTTCTTTTGCTCCTCACTTTCAGCGGTAAGGGCCTTAATTTTTGTTATATCCCTGATACACACTAGTATTTTTTCTAATGTATCTTCATCGTCAACAGAGTGGATCGGGGACCACAACAGCTCTAAATATTTCTCTGAATCAGAATTAGGATTCTTAATACAGATTTCCTTTATAAGAAGCTCTTCGTTAACCTCATAGTTAAGCATGTCTTCACCAATAAAGTTTTCTACTGTCGTTCTAACTTGGGATATTTGATCACTGCTTAAAGTTGAGTTTCCAAAAAGGAACTCAATAGCATTTTTATCCGCAATATCCTTAGTTTCGAAAATTTCTTCTAAATAAGATGAGTATTCTTTGTGAATAATATTACCTTTAATTACAGTAAGAACCCCTTGCGGTAAATTATGGAGCATCGTATTTATATCTTCATTTTTTTCAGCTAACTCTCTTGTCCTTTCTTTAACCTTTTCCTCCAAGCCATCATTTAACGCTTTTAAATCAACTAGAAGATTTTGGTTTTGTATGTACGTGTTTGTGTAGTTATTTATTGCGATTATTACAATGGCAAAAGTGGATACTCCCATACCCAAATACACTGTACCGACAGTTGGAAGGAGACCTTTGGAATTCATCAAATCATTTAAAACAGTTAAGACTAAAAAAGTTTCTCCAAAGAAAAATATCGTACCACCTTTCTTGCCCTCTCTCATGGCCTTAAAGGTCAGGTAAATCATCTTAACTGTGATGACAAGGACAATGGCAAATAAAATATTTCGATTTAAATCAAACATTTTCCCGTGATAATTGAAGGAAAGATATATAAATAACACAGCAATAATAGATAAAACAAACGTATAAAAGCTCTCCCAAAATTTATGGAGACGAGCAAAGAACTGAGTATATTTATAATGCATCAAAAGAGTTATGGCGATACCAACGTAATGAAGAATAAAAGTTTGCCTGGGTTCGAAAAACTTTTGAACAAGATCAATAGGAAATACCAAAAAGGGAAAAGTTCCCAGACCAACCATTCCTGGAAGAAAGTAAAAGTCGTTCTTTGTTCTAAAGTAAACAGTTAGAAAGAAGATACCTGCGGCAGCTAGTATAATTCCAAAATAACCGCGAAATTCACCGCCATAGATATGCCAAAAAGCAATGCTTATGTCTTCTTTATCAAACTTTCTTAATTCAAATGGTCTTTGATAAACACCAGTCATTAAAATAGTATCTACTCTAAAGGCAATGAGGTGATTCTTTTTTGTTACTTTAAATCTTACCGGAATTGCTTGTACTGAGTAGAATCTCTCATAAGCGTTTTGCCCTGACCTGGTATAAATTTGTTTTCCATCTAAATAAACATTCATTTCACCCATATAGGTATCAACGAGGAAAACGACTTCTTCTCCAATTAAGTTTTCAGAAAATTCAAAGTTTCCTCTATACCAACCTACTTCATAAATTTCTCCATCATTATATGCTGGCTTCCATGAACCAGGTGTTTTTATTCTTTTCCATGAGTCTGTATTTACCCCTATATTTTTATTTGAAGGTTTATCATCCCTGGTAAAAAGCCAATTACCAGCAAGAGGAATAGGTTTGTCCAAAGAGTTTACTTTGAACAAGCAGGAATCACATTCACTCGCCTCTATACCAATACTGAAAACAAAAATGTAAGTTAAAACTAATATCAGTTTAAATACTTTATTCATTTTTTTTCCATTCCAAAATATAATTTAAAGTTACATTTAGATTCATATTTACAATATCGGATAAAGAGAAAAAAACATTAATATTTACCTCTGATATTAAAGAAACCGAATTAGTAAAGTATAATTTTTGACATCAAAACTTCTAGTATTTTTTTTTCCCTCTTACAATTTATTTTTTTTCCCTAATAATCAAAGGAGGCTTTACTTTACTTTTTATATTTTAGGGAGCTGACATGGGTAAAATACTCATTATTGATGATTCTCAATCTACGAGAATGAAATTAAGAACTTTTTTGGAAACCTGCAATCATGTTTGTGTCGAAGCCGGTAATGGATTTGAAGCGCTTGAAAGGTTGAAAGAAAATCAAGATTATGACTTAATTATTTGTGATGTAAACATGCCAGAAATGAACGGCATAGAATTTATTGATAAACAAAGTCAAGATGAAAATCTTAAGCTTATTCCTACAGTAATGTGTACTACTGAATCTTATATGGGAAGCTCTGGATCTCCTTCAAAGTTCGCACAAAAAGCTAAAGAAACAGGTGTCGTAAAAGCATGGGTTGTAAAACCTTTCCAACCAGATAAAGTAAAAACAATTGTAGAAAGGATCGTGGAAAAGAAGTAGGCCAGTGAGAGCTTTAATTGTCTAGCTGTTTCTTTCTACTTCTTTTTTTTCTCTACTCCTGAACCTTTTTTAATTCTTCATAAATTATGTTGAATTATTTTAAATAAATATCTTTAATATAACTTCGATTCCATTTTTAAATTTAGCCCGCTTTCAAATAAACTTCTTTCTCTCTGTCAATTAGTTGTCCGCATCTTTCTTTAATCAAGTCTGTCTGACTCATTAAATCAATGAAATTATTTCTAATAAACCAAATATAAATATCTCTCAGTGTATCTTCTATTTTTCTAGGTTGAAAGCTTAATTCATTAATCGCTTTTGTATTATTTAGCTCCGCCATTGTTTTAAGTGCTGCGAGTGATTCTGTTGTAACTGATGCTTCTCTTTTTAAAAGCTTACTTTTTAATTTATCAAAAGGGATCCCTAAGTATGCCATAAATAGCGGTAACTCGAATTTTGGTATACTAAGACCTGTTATCTCATGACATATTTCATATAAATCTTTTATTGAATAAAAACTCTGACTCAAAATATAGGATTCTCCAATTCTTCCTTTTGAAAAGCTATTTATAATCGTTTTTCCAATATCCCTAGCATCGACATAATGAAACCCTCCATTGATTACTACTGGATATCTATTATAAAAAATATCTAAAAAAAATTGTCCCATTCTAGAAGGCTCGAAGTCATTTGGTCCAATTATTCCACTTGGGTTTAAAATAATAGAATCAAGACCTTTTTCAATTCTTTTTCTTATTTCTTGTTCAGCAAGAACTTTTGAATAAGCATAAAAACCATGTAGTTCTCTACTTGAAAATCTCGTATCTTCACTAATAGGTTTCCTATAATCTAAAAAGTCATAAACATGTATAGAACTCATATGAATTAATCTTTTTATCTTTTTATTGAGGCATGTATCTGCTACATTAGCAGTACCAACTTGGTTTGTTCTGGTAACCAACCCCTCCTTATCACCATCGATTGAAATAATACCTGCTAAATGAACTACATAGTCAGCGCCTTCAAAAGCCTTTTCTAGCGAAGGTATATTTAATATATCTCCTAAAAAAACCTCTACCTGTAAATCTTTAAGAGACTCTTTTCCGATTGTACAGCCGGGATAAATAAGAGCTCGTACAATATAGCCATTGTCTATTAATTCTCTTATGACATTATTACCTAAATGCCCTGTAGCTCCTGTAACAACTACAATTTTCCTTTCCATGTTAACCTAATCGGTTATAATTATTTTTTCTTACGATTTTAATATGTTGTTTTAAAAATATAGGTAATTTAAAAATGATTAATAATTATTTATACCATCCTAAAGAAATTTCTTTTTGTGGTTATTCTGGATCAGGCAAAACGACCCTTATATGCACAATCTTAGATGAGCTAAACTCAGAATATAAAATTGGTTACATAAAGCATGATGCGCATAATTTTCAAATGGATAAACCTGGAAAAGACACATACGAAGCTCGAAAATCTGGTGCAAATACAGTTTTTATATCAAACGAATCTGAGTATGCACTCTTAGGAAACAGCCCAATATCCCAAGAAATTATTAAAAGAATATTTCAAGATTTTGACTTTGTAATTGCTGAAGGACATAAGAGAACTCCTCTTCCAAAAATTCTTATGCTTAATGATCAAGAAGATATTATTGCATTAATTGAAAGTATTAACATCGAAGGCCTTTTAGGTTTTTGTGGAAAGGAATCTTTCTTAGAACCTACGATTTTAAAAAAAATTCCAAATAACTATAATTCGTTAAAATCACTGCCTTATTTCCAAAGAGATGATATAAAAAATATTTCTAGATTTATTCTAAAAAAATTTCAACCACTAATTACAAAATAAGGTTTTAATCTTAACCACAATGTTTAAAATTAATTTACTTCATCTAAAAATTATTTGTAATTGAAATAAGAATCACCAAAAAAAGGCTTTAAAGAACCGCCCTCAGGCTCTCTCCAATAAAGAAGAGTTGGACCGCTTGCCTTGATTAATTGTAAATCTTTATCGTAGTATAGATAAAGAGACTCCGTAAACAAGCGTATTAAGAAACTAGAAGGCTCAAAAAGAATACAAAGAGATGCTCTCTTATAACATCTTGGATCTTCTTTTGTCTTAAGACTAAAAGTAAACGAGATATTAGTTTGTAAATTAGGTATCACAAGTTCAACTTCTTGAGGCCCCTTTAGGATTGCAGAATAGTTGTCCCGTACATAATCGAGAATCATTGGTGGCAGAATAAAGTTCTTTCCCCACTTTAATTTATTAATTGTACTTTCTTTTCCTTCTCTATATAGCATCTCTAAATGACTATTTTTTTTTAAAGAAAATTTTGCATGCTGATCTACCTGAAATTGTCCTAGCTCATATCTGAAAGAACCTTTTTCATTTAAAATTATTTTTTCCTCAGCAATAACTTGCCCCTCTTTATTTTTGAAATAGATTACAAATGAGCTTTCCTTTTCTTTTTTTATCAACCATTTCTCAAAATGAAAAATAATGTTATTTTTGATAAGTTGAGTTTCCCCCCTTTTAAATAAATCTGCCTTCATTAAGAGAGACTTCTGAGAAGAATTAGAATAAGATTTAAATTGGAGAGAAAAAAAAATAACCATGACGAAAACTATTTTTTTCAACATTGACACGGGATACCTTTTATTCGCTTTAATAATACGATTTAATTAGAATCAATATGCCTTCACATATTAAACCAACCATTCATCAGTTTCAAATAATACGTCCCAAGTTTGTGCTAAAACAGGCAGATTCTATTGATTGGCTTAGCAAAGCTCATTCACTAGTTGAAAAAGATGAGCTAGATTCTCCAAAGGCACTGCACCTTAAAAGAAGGTATTCACATTACGGGTGTTCCGAAAATAAAATATCTACTAGAGGTACTGAAATAGAAGATTTCACACATCAGCAATGGGATAAAATGGAACTATTCCATGTTAATAATCCGAAAAAAATCAATCTTGATGAAAGAATGCGTTTTTATGATGAAAAAGTTTCTTCGGTTTTTGAAAAGCTCTCTCTAATAGATTCGCCCAATGAACTTACTCCCCAAAACATACTCCATGTAACATGTACAGGGTATTTATCTCCTAGCCCAGCACAAAACTGGGTACATCAACAAAAATGGGGTAAACATTGCCAAGTAATTCATCTTTACCATATGGGTTGTTATGCTTCCATCCCAGCAATTCGAGTTGCGAAAGCTCTGGTTCAAGAAAAAGGAGGGAGCACTCTCATTAAACATAATGAACTATGCACACTTCACTTTAGCCCATGGGACTCTTCTCCTGAACAATTGGTTATCCAAAGCCTTTTCTCAGATGGTCATATAGGTTATTTGGTAACTAAACCAACAGAGCCAATTTCAGGACTTGAGATCCTATCAGATAGAGAAATGATTATTCCAAATAGCAATAAAGATATGTCATGGTCACCAGGTACTCATGGCTTTTCCATGAACCTCTCTCCTTTAGTTCCTAAAAAAATTACAGAGCACCTACCTTATTTTTTAAGAGAATGGCTTACGCTAGAGAAATATGACTTTGAAACTATTTCAAAAGAGGCTTTTTTTGCTATACATCCAGGAGGACCTAAAATAATTCGCAATTTACAAGAAGCCCTTAACCTCCAACAATGGCAAATTTCCCACTCCACTAGAATTCTTCATCGCTATGGAAATATGAGCTCCGCTACACTTCCCCATATATGGGAAAGAATGCTTCACTCCAATGAGCTTCCCAAAGGCTCTCTCATCATATCTCTTGCATTTGGCCCAGGTATTTCAATACATGGAACCCTATTTAGAAAGGTATGACTTCTATGAAAAAACCGGAAGTTAATAACTCAATTTACTACCATCTAGGTAGAAAATGGTATGAAGCTGACGACGATCCGATAGCACTCCTAAGAGCTGAAGCTCGCTTTAGAAATCCATGGATTTTCAAACAAATGATATCTCAAGGAATGAAACAAGGTAAATCAAAACTTTTAGATATTGGGTGCGGAGGGGGCTTTCTTTCAAATTCGTTTATAAAAAAAGGAGTTCAAGTTACAGGAATTGATATCTCTGAGGACGCAATAAGTATTGCTAAGCACTATGATACAACAAAAAAAGTCCATTACTTAAAAGGAGATGCTTATAACCTTCCTTTTCTAGAAAGTAGTTTCGACTTTGTTTGTGCAATGGATTTTTTAGAGCATGTTAATAGCCCTGAAAAAGTAATTCAAGAAGCTTCAAGAGTATTAAAACCTGGTGGATCTTTCTTTTTCTATACTTTCAATAGAAATTTTTTGTCATGGCTTCTCATTATAAAAGGTGTTGAACTTATTTTGAAAAAAACACCTCGAAACCTTCACGTTTATCATCTTTTTTTAAAACCCAAAGAAGTTCAAAACTATTGCAATAATCACAATCTTAAAATAAAAAATTTCCAAGGAGTTGGCCCCAAAGTTTTCGATTCATCTTTCTTAAAGTTCATTTTAAAAAGAAGGGTCCCTTCAAACTTTTCTTTTACTTTTAAGAATTCATTAAAAATAGGTTACCTAGGTCATGCTATTAAAGAATGAGGAGTATACGCAAAAATTCTTATTTTTTTCAAAATCTACATGGGTTCATTTAAGGATTCCTTATTCTCTATGTCTTTCCCCAGTCTTTTTTTTTTCTTTTTCAGAAATAAATGTCGGTAATAATGAAGAAAAACTCTTTCTCATTTTTATTATTTTGCACCTTTTTTTATATCCCGCAAGCCAAGCATATAACAGCTATTATGACAATGACTCTCAAAGTATTGGAGGAGTAGAAGAACCTCCCAAAGTAAATAAAGACCTTTTGTTAACTTCTTACATTTTTGATTGTTTAGCTATATCGCTATCATTATTTTATATTGGTTACTTATTTTTTATGGCCACTTTAGTTTGTTCCATTCTTTCTAAAGCCTATAGCCACCCTAGAATTAGATTGAAAAAAAATCCATTTTTAAGCTGGTTAACTGTTTCAATCTTTCAAGGCCCTTTTATTTATTTAGCCATATTCTTATCCTTTTCATCTTCATGGCCAATTGACCTTAAACAACAATGGCCTGCCGCTCTTTCAACTGCTTTTCTTTTTGGAGGAGCCTATCCTATGACACAAATTTTTCAACATGAAGAAGACAGAAAAAGAGGAGATGAGACTTTAAGTTTAAAGCTAGGTATCAAAGGGACATTTCTCTTTAGTGCAATGAGTTTCCTAATAGGCACTCTTCTTCTATTTTATTACCAGTTCATTAATAAAAAATTTGAAGTTTTTTATATTTTTCCCCTATTTATGCTTCCGACTTTTATCTATTTTAGTTATTGGTTTTTTTTATGCTTGAGAAATGAGTCAGAAGTGAACTTTAGAAATTGTATGAAACTTAATATCATTAGCACATTATGCTTTTGTTCTTTTTTTATTTTTATCTAATCTTAATAATATAGCCGGTAATAAAACTAGGTCAGTAATAAGAGCTGTAATTAAAACCAAAACGGAAAGAATACCAAAATTATAATTAGGAACAAAATCGGCAAAAGCTAGTACACCAAAACCTGCAACCAAAATAATCGTTGTAAATAAAAGTGCGGGACCGGTAAAGGTTAAAACCTGTGCCAAAGAGTATTCTAAATCATTTGATTTTTTTAACCTTCTGTTTAAATTAGTTAAGAAATGAATGGTATCGTCAACAGCTATCCCCAAACAAACACTTGTAACCAAAGCCGTTCCTAAATCAATATTTTTTCCCATTAATTGCATCGCACCAGCGCCCAAAACCAGAGGATACACATTTGGTATCAAGCTAAGAAAGCCAAATTTAAATGACTTAAAGATAATTATTAGTAAAATCGTTACAAGTACTAAAGCCAAGGTAATTGAGGTAAAAAATGTTTTAACAACATAGCCATCCATCTTTTGATAAAGAGGCAACTTCCCAGTTGCATAGACATTAAGTCCCAGATCCTTGGCTTTTTTCTCGATTTTATCAATAGTCTCTAGACTCGTTTTTGAATCTAAGAGGTCCCACAAAATACTCAACCTAATTTCTGAATTATCTAAAGTTACGCGATTATTGATATCCATTCCTTGAGGTAAACTCATCGTATAAAGAAAAAGTTGTTCCGCAACTCCTTTTTTAGTGTCAGGAACTTTATAGTATTCCTGACTACCTCCATGAAGAGATCTATTCATTGATTTTAAGATATTAACAATAGAAACGCTTTTATTTACTCTTGGGTTTGAATCAATCCAGTTCTGTAAACTTTCGACTTTTTTTAAAAAATCTGGTGACTTAATACCTTCAGGCTTACCGCTTTTGATAACAATTTCAGGGCCACCTGTCCCCCCTAATTTCTTCAAGACAAAATCATTCGCTTTTTTAAGGGGAACATTATCACTGAAGTAATCATATGGATTTGCATTAACTTCATTTTTATACGCAAGATATAAGCTACTTCCAAATACAAAAATAAAGATAGCAATAATAGCAATATCAAACTTTTTATAAAAAGAGACAGCTCTTAAACTCCACTCCTTTGGTAAATTGCTAGCCGTTTCTAAGTTATCACTTTTTTTAACTTTAACATTTATAGGCAGTAAAGAGAGTAATGGAGCCATCAAAAGAAAAGTAAAAATAAGCCCCATCTGAGTTCCTATCCCAGCCAAAAGCCCTAAGTTTTTAATAGGAATGAGGTTTGTATTAATAAGACTAAAAAAACCAATAGAGGTGCTAAAACTTGTCATAAATATTGGGAAAAAATTTTTAATAATTGCTTTATAAACGGCTTCTTTTCTTTCAACTCCACCTGATCTCAATTGAAAAAAAGTCACCATCAGATGAACTGAGTCGGCCATACAAATAGCAATGAGAATATTTGGAATCATAGTCGTAAGGTTATTTAGCTTAAGACCTAAAAATCCTGAAACCCCAAAAGTTGTCATAATCGAAGCAAAAATAATGAGGAAAGGTAATAAAATACCAGAGACTCTTTTAAAAATAAAAAGAAGAAAAAGAATGAGAGAAAAAAACAAAAATGGAAGCATCTTTGTTAAATCGCTTAGGGCCACTTCGCTAAATGTATTTCCAATTGCACCAGAACCAGTTATGTAAAATTTATAGTCGTTATCCTTCTTAAACTTTTCAAGAAGCTTTCTCGTTCCTTCCATAAGCTCTTTATAATTTGGACCTTTTCCAAAAACTGGTTTGATCCTAGCATAAATAAGTGCAGTATTTAGATCTTTAGTTACCAGAAAACCCGGAATTACTTCATCTTTTAAAGCTATTTTTTTTCTTTCTTCTAAAAATTCTTTCTCAAAACGGTCTTCTTCAGGAATAAAATCTTCCACAATGATTTCATCGCCCTTAGAGTGGGTCCATTGGAAGTTTGTTAGTGATTCTACTCTGATGACTTGTTTAACTAGCCACATTTCCTCAGTAAATGATCGTAACATTTTAAGGGTTTTATTATTAAAAACGCCACTCTTTGTATCGACAACAATAACCATATTGTCATCATTTCCAAACTTCCTTTCAAAAGCATCAAATTGAACAAGGTTTTGGTCTTTTTCATCAAACCAAACTCTATAAGAAAAATCGACTTCTATGTGCTTACCACCGTAAGAAAGACCGAAAAGAATAATAAATCCCAAAATAATGGAGGTCCAAGGGCGATAAACTGAGAACCTGGCAATTTTGCAAGTCAAACTCTTTTTGTCGCTACCTAAAAAGTCTTCCATTATATTCCTTCATTATTTAAATTAACTTCAATGTTAATTTATTAAAACCCGCTTATTAAAATTTAAAAAAAGCGAGTCAATTTTAAATTTAGTTCATTTTTTTCATGAGAAAACTCTAAACCTTTGGGAATTAAACCTTTTTGCGGGGCTTCAATTGCTTTCAGCCCTATTCCTGCCTTCCAGTTACTACTCAAGCGCCTTTTATATTCAAAAGACATTAAATGCTCTTTTTCCCGTTCTAAGTCTTTTATAGCAGACAGAAGAAACTCACTCCCCATAACATCATTTAAATTATGACGGATTCCAAAAAGAATATCTTTCTGGAACACATCTAAATTGGCACGTTCCTCCTTAGATGCATTCAAAATAGTCTGTCCCTCTAAAATTAACGTTGTTTCCGCACCACTATTCCAATAAAAAGTTTTTTCAATACCCATTGCAACCCAGTCATATTTTTTTAACTCTTTTTGACCAAAATCAACAAATCCAGCTAATTTTGAATAAGTTGAACCATTCAACTCATAAGAGTCTAAAAAGTCTCCATCAAAGATCCTTTTATCGTATTCAAGCTTAATATTCCAAGCTCCTAAAATTAACTGTAAAGTTCCTCCATAATGTTGAACTTGGAAATAAACAGGATGCAAGTCTTTAATAGGGTCTTCTACTTTAAAATAAAAAATCCCATTTGATCGATCGCGATTCTTTATTGCGTATAATGTAATATCCATTGGACCTAAACTTTGAGTTAAAAATAACCCTCCTTGTAGACCATAATTGTCGAAAGACACTCTTCCACTTTCCTCCCACCAAAGAGCTTCTTTAATACTGTACTCATTTCCTGAAAAAAACAATTTGGAGGCAAAGCGTGGATCTTCAAACCGAGGCATTACAACTAAGTTTAAACGTCCTTTCCCAATCCTTCTCTGAATAAGGAAAGTAAATTCTCCTTTCTTTTTATCAGTATCCTCACCACCAATAAATTTAGAATTAATGATATCCGAGGGGTGAAAGACCTCTGTTGTGCTCCAATTAAATACTTGAAAGCCAACTTTCAAAAGCCAAGGTCTTTTTTTATACAGTAAATAAGAGTCTTCTATAAAAAGAAAACTTTCTCCTGTTTTAGCTTCCTCCACTTTTCCATTTATTGTCGCCTTACCCCGAAGTTTTCCTTTTTTGAAAGCGGCACTTAAATTGGTCGATAACCCGATTTTTTGATCATCTGTTTCAGGATTTTTATCGTCTTTAAATGTCTTCGCAAAAAAATCAATTTCCCCACTACTTTTATACCTTGTCTTTGCAACCAAAATTTGATCAGAAGTAATAAATAAAAAGAACAACAAAAAGAAAAATATTGGTTTAACTGATTTTAATTTTAAATAATTCACATTGAACCCTTTACTTTTTCTCTACCCCATTCAGTTTCCAATTATAAAAATGCCCTTTTATATCTTTTTGATAATTCTCAAGTGCCTTTTTAAGATCTCCTTTCGCATATTTTTTTAAATGTCTTATGACTCCTTTATCACCTTCAAACCCTTTTGTTTCGAAATCACTTCTAAACCAAACATAAATACTCGAAACATGAAGCTCTTCTTTTTTAAAAAAAAGCCCATTCGAATGGTTTACAAAATTAAATGAAGAACTTTCTAAGAGGTCTTCCATATTTAAAGATGTAAAAGGTACTTTATTTAATGTTGGGCACCCCAAACTCGCACAGTTAAGAGCATAATGAATCCTGGGGTCATTTGATAAAGGTCTCAAAATTCTATGCTCTATATCATTTAATGAAATCATTACATTTTCGACTTTTAAAATTTTTGCATCCCAAGGCCCGAATTTTGCGTGATTTATTGTTAATTCGATGTCCTTGATTGTTTTTATGGGGTAACTATTAATAACCAATTGGACAGTCAGTGCATTATAGAGATTAATCCAAAAAGCTTTTTGTTCAATCCATCGAAAGGAAGAAATTTGAGTCGCCCCTAATGTTTTAATATATAAGTTTAACTTTGCTTTATCTTCTTTAGAAATCCCTTGGTAATTAAAAAGGTTTACTCCAGAAGATGCGTCTAGGGATAAATTTTTTGCCAGGACCTCTTCCCATAATTTATGAGAAATTCTTTTTTTGTTTTGAGAGTTTCTACTCTTCCATCTTTCCCATAATTGACTTTTCGGGGCTAGGATTTCTTGAAGTCTTTGTTTAAAAAACTTGCTAATAAAATTAGCCTCTGCAATTCGAACATTAAAAAGAGGATTGATCAGAACTAAAAACAAAAAGAATTTAAAAAATTTGTATTTCTTGTTAAAGAGAGTCATGAAAGATTCCTTTCCTTCAATCCTAATCAAATTTTTTCTTCTTTGAAAGAAGTATTTAGGAAATGAAACCTAGTTTAGCTTGCCCCTTAACCAATAAGCATAGAATTCACTTTGAGTCATACCTGAACTAAGCATCAAGCTCATCAGAGGTCCATACACTTTCGAAGAGCCTACTTGACCTAGAGAATTAGAGTTGATTCTTGAGTCACCATCTTCATCACCGATCCGAAAACCATCTATTCTTGAAATGATGAAGTAGTTTTCACTGCCACCTAACAATTTTTTAAAACCTTCAAGATTAAGCCACCTATTGGCCATCGAAAGGACAGAGCGTGTATATTGGCCTTGCCGCTTGTAATCCTTATTTTCCATATGTTTTTTTATTTTTTTAAAGTGGCTTAACATTCTGGCCCGCTTTAACAGTTTTGATTTCCCCTTTACATGGCGCTTAATAATTTTCTTAAAGGTCCACTTATCCATTTTTGAAAGGTTCTTGATTCCTTCAGAATAAATATAGTGGTCTATTCCAATATTATAAAGGAAAATTTTTCTCGTTTGATTTAAAACTAATTCAGGATAAAAGTTCGTTTTATATTGTTCATTTAACCTTCTAAGTATTTTTTCAGCTCTTCTTTTAGACAAAGACCATCCTCTATGACTTTTTGATATCTTAACAAAGGGCTCCTCTAAGCCTCCTTTTCTTTTCAAACCCACTCTACGCTTATTTTTTATTTCTCCTTCATAAGAAACATTATAAACGACTTGCATTCCCCCAATACTATCGCCCGGTGCACCTGCTGAAATATTCTTCATTTGAATATCCCATTCAGTATATTTATCAAAAACACCATTTATTGAATCTATCGCATACTCAGAAACATTAACTCCTTTTCTAACAACCTGAGAAGTTTTATAAAATCGTTTTTTAGCTCCCTGAGGGTGCGTGACCTCTATTTCAGTTTTACTTTTTAAACCTGCATATTTAAAAAACATAAAACTAGCTTTTTTAAATCCCTCTTTAAAAGAGTGAGTGACATGGTAAGGTGTTGTAACAGATTTAACCCCCTCCATGCTATTTTTAAGAAAAAGTCCCTTCATTGCATGAATAGACTTTAAAATATCTGGGTTTTCCTCTTCACTTTCTTGTAAATTCAAAGAGTAAAACCTCCCCCTCGTTTTTCCCTTATTCCACTTATAAGATAAGCTTAGAAGAGGAACAACGGCTTTTGCATTGAATGACATTACAACACCATGCACGTTGCCCAAGTCTTTATAAACTTGAAAAGTATCTTCATCTTTTCTGTAAATATGGAGTCTTGAAACTACCAAATTTGTTTGTCCTGCATTAATCCCTACTCGAGCAATATTTCCAAAGCCTGTACCAACACCCCCGTTAGCGCCTATTCCAATATTATCAGTAATAATTAAGGAGTCTCCTATCGTAAAACTTTCTTTTAGCTTTTTAACGACCTCATCAATTTTAGTTTGCCTCTCCTCTTCAGAAAGCTCTTTTAAATCAAATCTCAGCATTTCATCTAATATCTTTCCTTGCTTTCTTTTAAAATAAGGAACAATCATATTTTTAAATGGATATTTAAAAGATGCCTTAAAACTTTTAATCGGTCTTAAGTGAGAGTAACTTCTCGTATAAAAAGCACGCCCTCCTCCTGAGACGCTAAGTGCTGCCGGGAGACCATAAACGATTGCTTGAGCACCGATATCAACGCTAAAATTAAGAGTATCAGCCATTTGAACTTTATTATCAGTTCCCAAATAGCTACCAATAATCACATCTCTAGAAGTACCAATATTTGCTCCAAACGTAGGATAGACAAATGTACCTAGAGGGATTTCTTGAGGAACCCCTGTCTGAATGTAATTCATAAACGCTTCTGAATATAATTCTTCCTGTTTCTTTTTAAAAGCCCTCTCTAAAAAACTCTGATTGTTCAGAAACTTAGTACTAACATAATTGGTTATTCCCTCTAAAGCTGTAGATACGACCTTAGAGCCAATGAAATGACCTATTTCACTTTTTGATAGTGGTGACTCTGGGTCTCCAAAGGAGTACCTTGAAGCATAACCATCCCAATTCTCCTTAAATAATTTTCCATTATCTAGATACCTACCATAAGAGATAGTTGGATTAAATGCTAACTTCTCTGCATTGATTTTGAGAATTTCAATAAGCTGATTTCTTCTTGAAATTAGTTTTTCATTCAGCAAAAGTCCTACTTCTTTTGGGAAATAAGACATACGCACAATTTCTTTCCAATCACTTCTAGTTAACTTTGAAATTCGACGTGTCATCCATTTGGCATCACCATAAGTCGTAGAAAAATTTTCGGCACTATCAAAGTCCATTTTAAATTGTTTATTGATAATTCTTCCCGCGTGCCAAGGAAACATATTCACACTTTCAGGAACTTCAACTAATGAATAAGGAATAAGAAGAGAGTTCAATAACCTACGGCCTTGAATAACAGATGGTGGTAAATAACCAAGAGAAAGATTATAATAATGGTCCTGTGAACTCATAGCGACAACATCTTGAAGCTCAATTTCTTCAGCATCAACTAAGGGGCCATCGAAGCTTAGTGCTTTTTCCGATGCCCATTTTTGATAACTATTTAATTTACAATTATTTTGAATTAAAGAAGCACCTCTCTCTCGTGATTTTTCCTCAATTTCTAAACACATCTGACTATAGACAGACTTAAACCAAAACCCCTCATGTCCTCTAATTTTTCTAAATACTTGAGTTCGGCTTTCATCACATGGTCTTTCAATAATTTGAGACCCTGCTCTTCGCCAACTTCTTTTTTTAACACTCAAACACTTTCCAGAAATTACAGAGCGAATCCGAACAGAATCTTCGTGATCATCTTGCTTTTCCAAGACCCATGTTGTCCTATGCGGGTTTTCACATGACTCCTGAACTAGCTCTCCAGCTCTGTTTAAGTCCTGGCTTAAACAAAGGTCTGAATATTTAACCTTAAGCATAATTTTTTCATTATCTTTAAAAGACCTAAAATTAGCTCTTTCTTCATCGCTTTCAATTCTATCCTCACCTCTCAAATGATCCCTATAATTTTTAACCCACCTTCCAGGGTCACCAAAAGTGCTTTCAGATAATTCGTTAAAAAAGATTTCTTTTTCAAATGGGTTGGAGAATTTAAGAGTTGTTTTCTTTAAATATTTTACAGCAGGAACTTGATAACCTAATTTTCTTAATAAGTTTTTTCTTAAAAGCAGGTTATGGATTGTTTTACTCATCATAATAACAAAAGTTTCCACTCCTCCTTCACTTGTTTCCTGTTCTATTGTAAACCTAAAGTTACCAGACCTTGATGGTACCGTAGAAGTATACCATATAGGCTCTTCTACTTCTAAGGGAAGGTCATCAAGACTTTCATCTAAAAAGAATGGTTTTTTCTTTTTCCAAAGAACAGTTGTTTCATCAGGATCAAGCTTTGAAATGTCAAAATTCTGACTTTCTCTTCTAAGCTTATCAGCTTCATCTGGTAAAAGAAGTTGTCCTTTATAAAATAAATCAGTTGCTGGCCTCTTACCGTAATCCAAAGGAATCAAACCATCTGAATAATGTACAGTTGAGATAGTATCATTCCCTAAAGAAACGTGATTATGAACAATCAAAATTAATATGGTCACTATATACAAAGAAAATTTAAACGATTGTTTAGTTACCCATTTACTCACTTTTTACCTCTTTTTTTTTTACCATTTTGCAAAATGATCTTCAGTAAAGCCCCACAGACCATTAATATTTATTTCTTGCTCACCATCTTTAATCACGCCATAAAACTTTCCGATCATTTGTTTAAAGTTTGAAGCTAGAAAGAATAAGTTAATTTTTTCAGATCTCTCTTCATCAGGAACAAACTCCAAGTCAATTGAATTATCCTGAGTCTTGATAAACCACCTACTCCTTGGGTTTTCTCTATCAAAGGAAAAACAAGCTCCATTCAAGTGGATTTTTTTTTGACCAACCCAAAAACAATTTTCTGAATAACTTGTTTCATTAACTCCAGAAGCAAGGTTTAAACCAATTTTTTCTTTTACAGAGCCAATATCTACGAAGCCAGAAAAAGAAGCCCAGTTCCAATAAGTCTCCCTTCTCATATAACCCATACTAATATCAACGTTTGCGGCATATTTATCACCCTCGATCTTTCGAGTGACACCTTTCCAATAGACTGTCCCACTAACACTTAATCCATTGGATTTTTCTGTATAAGTCCATCCCGTTGCACCAGTCCTTGTACAAACCCTCAAGGGACTACTGCCTTTATTTTCTGTTAAGGTTAATTGGACCTTTTGTCCGTTCTTTAATTGAACAATTAGCAATCTTTTAAAAGGGCCAGCAGGGATTATTTCTATGGAGTTTTTTCCCTTATAAAAATAGCTTTTTCCTTCATGGGGGCAAGAGCTAAGTTTTGTTTTTATAGCAAATGGATTTAGAAAACTAAATTCTTCAAAATCTTTATTTTTTGGATCATAAAAATAAATAAAAGCATTACTTGCATATTTTATATCAGCAATTGCACACCCTAGGATCAAGTCTTCACTAAGTAGCCCAATAAATTGAAACTCCTTGAAGTCAATTTTTTTGGCCAACTTACCCTTTTGTTTTCCAAGAGGAGATTTATATTTAAAATCTTCACAATTAATTTTATTTATAATTTCATTAAAGTAACCGAACCTAGGAAGACCAGTTTCCTTACTGATAAGAAGATTTTTATCCAATTTTTCCTCCCGAAAAAAGGTCTCTTGAATAGACCCTGAGGGGAGCTTTTTGTCAATCCTACGCGACACACAAAACATGAAATAAATATAGGAAATATGTGAAAATACTGTAGATATTTCTTTATTTTACAGAGATATCTGAACCTTTGCCTTTATGACAATCGACTAATTCATTTGCAGAAAAAGGCTTATCTAGAAACTTTGTAACACCAAGGCTTTTTGCGTAATTAACGACAGAGTGATCTAAATACCCAGAAACAAGGACAACGTTACTCATTCTATTTTTGTAAGTATTCTTAATATACTTCAAAACAGCGACACCTGGACCTTGTGGAATATTCACATCTAATAGAATTAAATCAAAAGTCTCTCTGGAAAGTTCACTAATTGCAGCATTACCGTCCTTAGTTTCAACGATACCGACTCCGGGAAAACTTTCTTGGCAATAAACCCTCATAGTTTCTAAATTTGAGTCATTATCTTCAACAATTAAAATTTTCTGCATAAAAGCCTCTTTAATTTAGTTTTCTTTCAATTATTCTGTTTGTTATACAGCGAATACGATTTCTTCATAATATCTTCGTCACTTTTTAATTCATGCTTAAATTAGATTT
>DKQD01000130.1:0-4180 GCA_002474345.1 Bacteriovoracaceae bacterium UBA7317 | reverse complement strand
AAAAGTGAATCAAAAAAAGTTATGGAAATCATAAACAAAAAAACCTTGAAGTTTGTTTTTTAAAATCCAATTTGAAACCTCAAGAAGAAACAATTCTAATCAGCATTTTGGCATTTACAGAAATAAACCACTAAATAGCTCATAATATGAAAACCAAAAAAGGTTCTCGTTACAAACATTTCTTCCATTGCAAACTATATCGCTCTTAGGAATTCTGTAAGCAAATATATAAAAGATAAGATTAATAGGAAGATCAGTTCCATTCCTGGAGTTTTTAATAAATTTAAGAAGTTTCTAGCTGTTTTTTCTCTAGAAAACATTCTTGTTAGGCTAAGCAATTTAATTTTCGGTAGTATGGTCAACAACTTAAAATAAGGGTTAGAAGGTAATTCTTAGGCTATTTTGCCCAAGGAGCCGTAGAAAAAAAGACCTGACGATCTCCCCCCTCTATAGCCGTTCTCTTAATTAGACTGTGGGAATCGAGCATATGCTCAATAGTGGTCCTATCTATAGGAGCATCTTTTCTAGACCCTCTTCCATAAAAACTCAAAATTTCAGCCTCATAAGGCTCACTTGAAGGCTTAACTTTTTTATATTCCTTACAAAACTTTATATTCTTTTCAAGCTCCTCACAACTCACACTATTAACAGAGCAATTTTTCTTTTGCCTCTCAAATTCCTTACATAGATCGCTCCTCTTAATCTTTCTTCCAGTTGCTAAAGCAACATGGTCAAAATGACTATTTCTCCTTTTTCCAATTGGATTAAAAAAAATTATGTCTCCAGGTTTCGGAAAAATTCTTTTACCTTTTTCGAAGGTTGGATGAGAAACACCCCAATCCATTTCTTTATAAGAAGGTCTCTTTGCTCTCACATAATGAGTTCTAAGTTTTTTATTTTTTCCTCCAGACAAAGAATAGAGCCACCCTTTAATCCATTTCGGAGGGATTCTATGTTTTTCATTGAGATCAAATAATTTTTTGACATTATCAAAAGAGACTATTTTAGCCCTTAATGAAAATAAAATCACCACCTCAAAACAAGAAGCACTCATTGTATCTAAACTTTTCATACCTTGTTCAATATCTTTCTTATTTTTTGAACTAATTACCCATTGATAAAAAGCACTCCCCTTTGAACCTCTTCCGGCCATGCTCGTAGGCAACCAACTTCTAATTTTCATATCAGAGTAATCTTTTTCCATTTCTTCGAAAAGTTTTTGACCTTTTGAATTGGCAAAAGATTGATTTTGGAAAGTCAAAACCAAAAGAAGCATAAAATTGAAAAGAAATTTCATATTTTTTTCTCCTCACTCAATGGTAATTTAATCCAAACTCTAACCTTATTTTAATCTATATTTTAAGTTCGTTTTCTAAAAAGTAATTTATCTTTTTTGAAAATTGGTATTTTTCTGGATCAAATAATTTTGCTTTCTCCCACGGTTGTTTATCGTTTTTCACAACATCCAAAGTGAAAGGTAAAAGAATCTCTGTAGAAAATTCGCAAGGGTTTGGTTCTGTCACTAACTTTATTAAGCACCTTACTGCTACAGGATACCATTTTTTAGAAATATCGTTCCAAACAATTTGTGTTTTTTTAGTTTTTGTATTTAGTCCTTGTTTAATAAAGTAAATTTCTTCACCCAATATTTTTAAAAAGCTTTCTAAAGAAAGCCTTCCATGGAATATTTCCGCCCAAAGCTCCCATCGAGACCTCTCTGTAGTAGCAAGGTCGTCCATTATTCTCACGAAAGTATCCTCACCTAACTTACTCTTCAAGATGGCAGGTAAAGCGACACACCCATTTCCTGCTAACCAATCAACTAAATATTGAAGAGCTTGGAAAATATTGTAACGAACTTCTTCAGGATCGTTATTTTTATAATTACTTGATGTGCCAATATTTGCAGCCAATAAATTTCTTTCAAAAAGTGTGTCTCCTTTTTGAAAAACCTCAGTGTTGTCATTTTTAACAAAATCAAGAATATGGTTTTTCTCCAAGAAAGCTTCATCTGGTATTAAACTTTCAATTAACTTGAGAAGAGGCTCTTCTGTTTTATCTTTAGTGTATCTCTCCCAAGCAAAAGTAAGAGCAATACCAACTCTAACAAAATCTGGATGAGCAACCCAAAACCCTGTTAGTCCTCTTTTTAATTGGATTAAAACGTCCCTTATAAAACCAGTAATGGCCAAATTATAAGATCGTCTATTGCCTGCCTCAGGAAGGATTCCATACATTCCTCCAATGGCTACTCCACCTCTCTTCCCAACCTCATCTGCAAGCAGGTAATGAGAAGTTTTTATATGCTTTATAACAATTTCAGGATCAGATTTAATTGGAATTCTATAGTTAGGGTCCATTCTAAAAAGCCTTGCTGTCGAAGCAAGGTAATCATGCCAACCTAGAGAGCCTCCTGCAAAAAAAGGAAATAGCTCTTGAATAACCTCTTTCACTCTAAAAATTGCCCTTGGGTTTTCAAAAACAACTAGAACTTTTATAGACCCTGTTTCATAACTTGGTTGAATATCTTTTAATCTGCTTTCAGCAGTCACAAGAAGATTCTTAATATAACGAGCTTCATTTTCATTTTCCAGCTTCGGAATATAAAATGTAAGAGCTTCAGGGTTTTCCCAGCAATGATAAAGGTGCATGCAAATATCAAATAAATGAAGAGGGAGAAATTCTCCCTTGTAGATATGCCCACATGAAGGTATAGCCAAACCAGGTGGCCTCTTTATTGGCCTTGATAGATTAGTTTTCTCCAATTTATAATTTTTACCAGTTTTGTCATCTTGAAAAGAAATGGTTCCCTTAAAACATTCAACTAAGTTTTTACAAGCACTTGAAAAAGTATCATAGTCAGGAGTCTTTGAGTCTTCATTATCAGCACCCCACATAGGTAGAATACCAGACTGATTAACCATCTCAGTGATAAGAGAACTCTCTCCATCACCTTTTCTGTGCCAAGCATTCATAGCGTTTATTGCCATCTTCTGATCATCTACTGGGCCAAAAAGAGTAATATGAGGTCCTTTTAAGTGAGATGGAATATCTGCGATCGAGATAACTTTATCATTGCTGTCTATTGGTCCAACAACAACTTCTGATTTATTATTTCTTTTAAAAAGTACCGTTTCGTAGTTATCATCATGAAAAGAGACCTTATTAACAATATTTCTTTTAACGCTATTTTTTGTTTCTTGATCAATAAAAGATCGATCTTCTTTCCTTTGCTGCAGAACCAACTGTAGCTCACTTCTGGTTTTTTCATAAACAGAACAAACAAACTTTAATGCTTCAAGTTCCTCACTCAAGGACGACCCATAAACCCCTCGTTTTTTAACTTGAAGTCCGTCAATTTCAGGAACTTTTTCAGCTTCACATTCAAGCTTATTGAAAAGCTCTTTTGATATAAAATTAGGGTATCTCAAAAGGCCTAAGCCATCATTCACTTTATGGTTATTTGTAAGTTTAGTTTTCATTTTCGCCTTAAGGTCAATAGAGAGTCATTTTTATACCTATAAATAGTAAATACTGAAACCTAACAATAATAAATGAAATATGACCGAGTAATCAAAAAATGAGTTGTAAAAAAAGAAATTTAGGCAAAAAAAAACCCCAGTGTTTCCACTGGGGTTTTTTAATAATAGGTACATCTTGCTATTTTGACACCAAGTCGCCCTGGCACTATTTTCACCACGAGAGAGCTTAACGGCCGGGTTCGGAATGTTACCGGGTGTTTCCTCTCCGTTATCGACATACCCAAATCTATTATCTTTATAAATCACATAACAGAATCAAATAAAAGTGAACCCACATCACATAAAAAGCAAAACGACATATTAGTACCAGTCAGCTCAATCCATTACTGAACTTACACATCTGGCCTATCAAGCATGTAATCTGCATGCTGTCTTAATAGAAATCTTATCTTGAAGTAGGCTTCCCACTTAGATGCTTTCAGCGGTTATCCCTTCCAAACTTAGCTACCCGGCAATGCAACTGGCGTCACAACCGGTACACCATAGGTTTGTCCAACCCGGTCCTCTCGTACTAAGGTCAGCTCTTCTCAAATTTCTTACGCCCACGGAGGATAGAGACCGAACTGTCTCACGACGTTCTGAACCCAGATCACGTACCACTTTAATTGGCGAACAGCCAAACCCTTGGGACCTGCTCC
>DKQD01000032.1 GCA_002474345.1 Bacteriovoracaceae bacterium UBA7317 | reverse complement strand
GTGCGTTATATAACGAGAATTATTTACTGAGCTCCATTTACAAAAACGCTAGCAAAGCTTAAGTTTTCCGTAATTCAAAAGAAGGGGTTTAGAGTATGAAAGAGTGCATTAATTTTTTGTTTTTCCTAATTTTTTGTTCAAATGCTTTCTCGGCAGAATTCTTTTTTACGTCTTCTCCAACAGGAAAAGGTAAAATCGCAAATAAAATAAAGTTTTCAAATTCTATGACAGGGCTTTCCCACACAGCTATTTATCTTCCTCTTGCTTGTCACGACAAAAGAAATAAAGAAAGGCCTAACTTGATTCGCCTATGCACTGATGGTGATTTAGAAAAAGGTCTTGTCGTTTCATTTGACTTTACCCTCCAAAATGAGCTCAATTTATTTTTTATGGCGCTTAAAAGGAGTGAATTTTTTTATGGAACTTATAAAAAGGGGAGTTTGCCAGCGACTCTTTCAAAGAGTGACATTTCCAAAATGGACTTGGACCTTATTAATAAGTATAGCTACCTAAAGGATGAAAAAAACTTCAAAAAGCAATTAAATAAGCTAGCTGTACTAGGTCTAGAAAGTAGCATTGCCTCTAAAATAATGAATAAATTACTTGATAGAACCCCCTCTAAATCTAATTTGAGTGTTATCTTAGAGCAATTAAATATCAAGTTGAGTTTAAAAAAGAGAAAAAAAATCCTTGAAGTTGCGAATTATATTTTTAAGAAAAAGATTACAAAGTCAGGGTTATCCAGGCGTTCAGTAAGTTGGGGGATCTCTTACTACAAAAGTGTATGGTCTGTTGAATACCCAACAACCAGACAAGAGGAAAAGTTGATCATTGATTATATAAATGCTCAGTGGAGGAATAAAAAGGCCAATCTTGTTAGTTATAATTGTGTAACCCCCATCATGGCGATTGCAAGGATTTTGTTTGGTGAAAGACCAAAAAGGCCATCTTTGGTATCTCTTCCATATCCTTTATTAAAAAAAGTTGTCTCCAAAGTATTTGAAGATAAAAGGTTTAAGCGAAAAAATAGCTATATGAAATTTTACCCAAAGCTAGAGACCGAGATTTCTGAATATACTTATCCTCTACCTACATCTTTTACCCAAGAACCTGGCATGGTGCGTTTTTTTAAAAAATACCAAGGGCGTTTTAATAATAATATTAATTTAGATTTGGGTTTAATAAATAAAGCAGAAAAATTTAAAAATTTGGGTCTTTTGAAAGAACTTTATAAGAGAAGAGACCTTATATTTAAAATGGAGAAAGAGCTTAACCTGATGCTTATAAAATTTGATAATGATCAAATAAACAACAACGGTGTTACGTGGAACGATATTCTTAAAATTAAAAGAGCAAAAAGAAAAATTTTAATCCAATACAAAATCTATAAAAATAAGTATTCCCTTTTGACTCGCAATTGAATTATTATTTTAAACTTAATCAGCTCCTCACATATAAAAGGGAATATAATAGATGGAAGTTTTGGAAAAAGTCCTAGAGGACATACAGTCCATTGCAAATAAGGCCATTATGAAAGATGGTCATTTCCTTTTTGGAGTAACAGGCGGCACTTCAACTCGCTCTATATATCAAAATTTAGCGAAAGTTGCTTCAGACTTTTCTAAATGGAAGGTCGTCTTATTAGATGAAAGATGGGTTAAAGTTGACCACGAAGACTCTAATCAAAACCAAATTATATCTTCTTTCCTCGTTCTTCCAGGCTTTAAGAAGGACTCTTTTTTTGGTTTCCACCACGAGTCATCTCAGTACCCTGATAAAGAAAAAACAGATCAGCTTCTTCAAAAAATAGGGCATTGCCACCTTTCCTTGCTAGGTGTTGGAGAGGATGGGCATATTTGCGGTCTTTTTCCCCAAGGCCTAAAGGGTGATAAAGAAAATAAGTCACTGACTATTATAACTGAAAATTCACCGAAGCCCCCTTCTCCAAGAATTTCTGTTTCCTATTCTTATTTACAAAAAAGTGACAAAATATTCTTTCTTGTATTTGGTCCTTCAAAGGCCCATCTGTTAAAAAAAGAAGTCTTAGATTCTCAAATATACCCTTTTTCATACTTAAAGAAGTCTTCAAAGAATAGTCTTTTTACTGATCAAACGGCCTAGAAGTTATAAAAGAAAGTTAGAGACATTAATGCTTTTTGTGCATCAAATAACTTAACATTAAGGTCTCCATTGTAATCATTCACTTCTCCACCATTACTTAGATTTATTTGACCCATTAGACGTTTTGTTATGGGAAGGGAGTAGCTGCTTTCAAAGGTGTAGCGGTCTGTTTCAGTGCCTCCATAAGTTATCAATTTAAGAAAACTTCCTTTTAAGGAGAAAGATCCTTTGTTTTTTATTTGATAAGTTCCTCCACTTGAAATTGACCAAATAGAAGAGTTATTTGAAAGCCCATCAATATTTGTATTAGATATATGAAAGTTTTTAGTTAGACCTGGTGTCACGGAAAGGGATAATTCAGGCATATTTTTTAGTTTATAAGTAAGGGTAGGGGAAAAAGTAATTTTTGTCTGAAGGTAGGTTCTTTCTCTTGAGTTCTTGCTGTAGGGAAGACCAATTCCTAAGTGAGTTTTTAATGAATAACCATCCTTATTTTTAAAAAAACTATAGCTAAGACCTAAACTTCCATCGAGGTAATTAAACTCTTTATTACCGGAAAATGATTTTATAAACGGTAAACTGAGGGTTATGGATGATTTTTTATTTAATTTATAATTGATGCCAAGGCCAAGGATGAGGTTTATACTCTTGTCTGGTTGATCAAATTCTTTAAAATCCGTTTCCAGTTTGGAAAACATCGAAAACGAAAGGGGCATTTCCTTTGAGTGGACCCAATGGACACCAACAAAAAGGCCTAAGGTTATGGCCAAAAGAGTTTTTAATAAAGTTGAAAAGGGTCTCATGACTATTTTTTCGGATATATTTTAAAGTACGGTAAATATGGAGGTTTTAATAAAAAATAAGGAAATAATTGTCCCTTATTGTAAAGCGTTGGCGATTTCCTGATCTTGGTCTTGAATTAGACAAAGTTTCGATAGGGATAAAAGCTCATTTTCTTATTAATTATATAGTGTAAACTTATACTTGAACATTTTGGTTAATAGGACTTTTTAAAAACTAGTATTATTAAGGGAATTTAAGACATATGAAAGATAAAACGATGAAAGCTTTTGGCCTTTTTTCTATATTACTTTTAATTTTTCTGGAGTCCTCATTTGGAAAAACTGAAACCGTTTACTCATTTGAGGTTGAGAGAATTACGGGACAAAAGTTGCCCCTTAAAAAAATGGAAGGCAGACCCATCCTTATTGTGAATATCGCAACTCGGTGTGGATATACACCCCAACTAAAGGCCCTTCAGGCGCTTAATACGCAATTTGCACCAAAAGGACTGGTTATTTTGGGCGTTCCCTCAAACGACTTTGGTGGGCAAACGCCACAGGGCAATAAGGAAGTAAAAAAGTTCTGCCAAGACAGTTATGGCGTGACCTTTCCTCTAACATCCAAAATGATTGTATCTGGTGTTAAAAAACACTCACTCTTTCAATTTCTCACAAAAGCTGAGGGCGAAATCAGTTGGAACTTTGAAAAGTTTCTCATCGATAGAAAGGGAAATCTTGTGAAAAGGTTCCGCTCTGGCCAAAACCCCTTGGGAAAAGACTTAGTTAACTCCTTGGAAAAATTGTTTTAGTTAGATACCAAATCAAGTCAAAAAGCTCTGGAGTCTTAAACGGAAAAAAATTCCGTCAACCCTTTTTATAATTTCTTTTATCCATCAAATGATTTTTTATTTCGAAAGGGATTCTGTAAGACCTTTCTTAAAAGATATTGTTTATGGAAAAAATCATAAAATTTTTTGCAACAAAAACGCTTTTTTCAAATATTATTTTTGTCAGTGTTTTTATATTAGGCGTCTTTTCGTGGATAAATATTGGAAAGGAGGAGATGCCCTCTTTTGAAAGTGATTGGGTGAGGGTTAACGCTGTTTACCCTGGGGCTTCATCTGAAGACGTTGAGACATTGGTTACTCGACCTTTAGAAGATGAGTTAAGAGGTCTTCAAGGAATAGAGGAAGTAAATTCTACCTCGAGTCCTGGTGTTTCTTCAGTAGGAGTAACGCTTCGAAGTGACTATCCAGATAAAAAGGAAGTTGTTCAAAATATCAAAGACGTTATTTTAGGTACTAAACTCCCAGCTGATGTAGAGAAGCCTTCAATCCGACAATTTAAATCGAGTGAGAAGGCCATAATTGATATAGGCATCTATATTCAAGGCAGCAAAATCCTTACAGACTTGGAAAGGAAGAGGCTTCAAGAACAGGTCAACTCTCTAGAAAACCAGCTTGTTAATTTAAAGGAAATAAGTTCTGTCTCAAAAGGAGGATATTTACCTCCTGAAATAAAAGTGATAGTTAATCCAAAAAAATTACAAAGATACCAAATCTCTCTGAATCAAGTTTATACCAAATTAAGGTCAAATCATTATAGGATCCCTCTTGGACAGATAAAAAACAAAGAAGAAAGTCGGGTTGTTGTTGTCCAAGAACTTGGAAACAAAGAGGCCCTTGAAAATGTTGTTATAAGAAGAAACTATCAAGGAAAGACGGTTACACTAAAAGATTTGGCAACGATTCGTGAAACCTATCGAGAAAGACGCTCAGTAAGGAAGATACAAGGGCATGAAGCCGTTACATTTTCAGTTAGAAAAAGTATCTCAAGTGATATTTTAAAGGCCAGAGAAAAAGTTTTTGAGGTTGTTAAGATGTTTAGGGCACGGAATAAAGAAGGCCCTATCAAAATCAAACTTATGGACGATGAGTCCTACGATGTCACGAACCGTTTGGGACTCATTTCAAGTAATGGTCTATTAGGTTTTCTTTTTATTCTTCTTTTTCTTTTTTTGGCGCTTGATTTTAAAACGGGATTTTGGGTAGCTTGCGGTATTCCTTTTTCATTGGCCGTCAGTATAACTCTTGCCCATATTATTGGTTATACCGTTAACAATGTAACGTTAGCAGCAATCATTATTTTAATGGGCGTTGTGGTGGATGATGCCATTATTGTGGCCGAAAATATTGAGCGTAAAATTGAATCGGGTGAAGGGCCTTTAGAAGCAGCTGTACAAGGTTCGAGAGAAGTTTTCAAACCGATTCTTGCCTCCATTCTCACAACTTGTGTGGCCTTCATCCCTCTTTTTTACTTCCAAGGCTTTTTTGGGAAACTAGTTTCGTATATTCCTTTAATCATTGTCTTTATGCTGTTTGGAAGTCTTATCGAATCATATTTCGTTCTTCCAAATCACCTTATCTATAAATCTCATTTTCTTTCAAAAGTCTTAGATAAATTAAGGTTTAAAAGAAAACAAAGAGTTCCTTCACTTAAAGAGGGTGAGCAAGAAAAAAAGGAAAGAAGATTTCATAAGTGGGAAATACGGTACAAAAACTTTCTTGAAAAATGCCTTAATTATAAATCCCTCCTCCTTCTCTTTTTTATAGGGATTTTAGGGTCAAGTATTTATTTTTATAAGGCAAAGCTTAAATTTGTTATGTTTCCTAGGGAGGAGGCCAAAGAAATTTATGTAAGAGCTACAGCTAAGGAAAACTTAAACCGCCTTGAAATGGCGTCTTTTATAAATGAACTTGAAAATATATTTTTACAAGATAAAACAAAGTCTGTTGTTGCAGTAAGAAGTAGGGTGGGCGTAAGCCGAAGGGGAGGGCAAGCGCGGGAAAACAGCGTTTTTATGCGCGTGGAAATCTTACCCCTTGGAAAAAGGAAGGTTAAATTAAGAAGCCTCATCAAAAAGTGGGAAAAGACGGCAAAGGGCCTAAAGGGTTTTAAGCAAGTGAGGTTTATTAAGCATAGGTGGGGAAGAAGTAGTGGAAGTCCCATTGAAATAAGGATACAGGAAAATAACGATGAAAAAAGAAAAAAGCTTGCAGACTTATTAAAAACTGAGATGGAAAGAAGAGTAGATATTGGAAACGTTGAATTAGAGAGACCTCTTTTGAAAAAAGAATACCTTTTTAAAATTAATCAAAAGGAAATGACAAGGTTAAAAGTGAGCCCGTCTCAGTTGACTAATGTTCTTCGTTCCTTTGTTGGTGGTGTTAATCTCTTTGATATTACAAGGGAAGAGGAGACAGTTGAAGTCAAAATGTTGATCGAAGATGGTTTTAACCAAGACATCGAAAATATCTACAAAGTAAAAGTAACCAATGCCCAAGGTTCACTCATATCACTTAAAAGAATTTTAGAAATAGAAGAAAGAAAAAAGCCTCTTAGTATTGATCGAGTTAATTTCAAAAGAACAACGATGCTTTATGCGGATCTCAAAAAAGGAGTCGAGGTAACACCTCTTGAAATCGCTGAAGATGTTGAAAAAAAGACTTTCCCTGTTTTAGGGAGTCAGTTCCCAGCTTCTCTTTTGTCATTCGTAGGCGAAGTTAAGGACTCAAGAGACTCCAGAAATGATTTTAAAATTTCAATTCTTTTAGTGGCCTTAATGACTTATTTTATTTTAGTCATTCTTTTTAATTCCTTGGCCATTCCTCTGGTAATCGTTTCTATAATTCCTTTTGGAATGGCAGGAATTATTTTTGTTCTTCTTATTCATAAAATGTCCATGTATGGCTTCTTTTCAATTATTGGTACTTTGGGGATGATGGGAGTCGTGATCAATGATGCTATTGTTATGATTTCAAAAATTGAGAATCTTGTAAAAAAAGAAGGTGAGGCCTCATTAAGAGTCATCTGTGAAGGGGCGAGCACTCGTTTTAGGGCGGTTGTGATTACCACTGTGACTACCGTTGTGGCGATTCTCCCAACCGCTTATGGCTTTTTTGGTTATGATTCGATGCTTGCTGAGATGATGTTGACGATGGGCTGGGGGCTCTTTTTTTCAACCTTAATTACTCTTTTTCTTGTTCCTTGCCTCTATACAATTTATTCGCGTTTACGCTCTTTTACAGATAAGCTTATGACTTAAAAAGAAAAGGGGACCTTACCTTGTAGCTTTTAAGGTTTATGTTCTTTTCCATTTTTAAGGCCTTACTATTTTTTGATGGAGAGAGGGCATTTACTTTCTTGCAAAAAAGATTAATCAGATTTGGGTCTTTTTCTATATCTTCAGATTTTCCATCGCCCTCTAATTCATAAAATGTTACAAACTTATTATCATTTCTTTTTTCAACCGTTTTACCCAAGGCCAATTTTAAAAAGGACTTTTTTTGAGTTAAAAGCTTTATCTTCTTTCTATACTTTTTATTAGTATGTGAAGGAAGAAAATAAACCTTTTTATTTTTTGGCAGGTATTTAAAGAGGAAATCCTTGCCTTTAAAGTTTATTTTTCTAATTTGTGAATCAAAGCCAACAATCAAATCCTTGGGTATTTCGCTATCTGAGTTGAGGTATTTAAAAATTTCTGTTGCTTGGTACATCAAACGGCGGCTAAGTTCCTGGTTATTTGAGCGGATGGTATTTTTCTTTTTCCAGGTAATTTTATGTGAGTCACATTTAAGATTTTCAGAGGAAAGAAGTTTTGAGACCTGAATAACGGTCTTCTTTTGGTCATTTTTCAGTCTAAATTTGATTCCTTTTTTTTCTAGTAAAAAATTTTTCCCATCAAAAGCTTCTATATAAATATCAAATCTTTTTTTTGTCTTACTGACAAAACCTGGTTTTAGCTTCTTATATTGTTCTTTCGTTAGTTCGAGTCTTAGCTCAGACATTGCATTCGTGAAGGGAATGAATAAGGTCATGATAAGTAAAAAACTTTTAAGCATTAACTTCGTCCTAATAAATTATTAACAATAAATAAATAACGTTTAATTTAAAAAGAAAAAAAAAAAAAGGCAAGCCTTAAATTAAAAAATAATTTTAAAGAATGTAAAAATGGGTGAAGTAGTAAAAGGTGTGAGGAAAAAGATAAAAGATAAAAGTGATCCCTAGAAACCTAAGGAGTCACTTCTAAGTTTTATTTATTATTCAAGGTAATCAAGTTTTTTTAAACAGAACTTACCAGTTGAATGAACCATCCATATACCACCAGACTTGAGACACTTCCTTCTTCTTATCGCAGTAATATCATCATCAAAGCTTCCACTTCGGCTTGTTTTACCAAGTTTTTTCATGCAAAACTTTTTTCCACTCGGTGTAATAACCCAAGTGTTTCCTTCCTTAATGCATTTTCTGCGGTTTCCAGCTTCAGCTGTTGAGGCAAAAATAAACAAAAAAGAAATAAATAGGGGGAAAATCTTTTTCATACCATCTCCAATTTTCGATTTTTATAGGCTCCAATAAATTGGGACATTACAAAATATTAATGAATTGGTGTAGGTCTTTTTTAAAAAAATGTTGATAGATGAGTCAAATAAGGAAGTGAGTAAAAAAGAAGGGTGCCCTAAGGCACCCTTTTTTGAAAAAAATTATTTATTAAGAACAAGATTGTTAAATAGTCTTTCATATTTTCTGGACTTGTTTCATTAACGTCAGCTGCTTTTTCAATCAATGAAGTTAGTGATGTTTCGTCACCTTCAAGGCTTGCCTTGTAAGCTTCCGTTGCTTCGTTAATGTTAACACCGATAAGCTTTTCAGTAAAAGCATCAGCATCAGCACTAGTCACAGCTCTGTTGTTTGAAACTTTTTACAAGGGTCAAAGAAAATAACTTTGTGGTTTGGGAGCCTTTTAGACTCTTTTAACCAAAAGCTAAACCCTTTGAAGCCCAAAACATCGTTATTTCCATCCCAGGCAGAAATAACGATTTACTCAGGAAAGTGTGAAGCTAAGTATTCTCCCGTATAACCTGTTCTGCACCAAAGGTTTAAAATGATGTCACCAGGTAATAAATCTTTTTTAAAAATATCAATGAAAGGTTCAATTGATCTCGTGGATTCGTTAAAAGGCATGAAGGCCGAGTAGGTATCCCTTATTCCTTTCTGTGCTTTCTGCTTTAGGATCTTCTCATATTGCCACTCATCAAGTTTTGGAATGCTATGAGAGTTGGTGAAGTCCAAAAAGTCTCTTGAAAAATGAAGATTTTGTTTAAGTTCAGGATTAAAGAAAGCACCTTCTTCACCGCTTATTAAAGTGTCGTTTTGCGTTGAGAAAAGTTACAAATAGTCCTTATAATTCATTTATTTAACCCATAATTTTGTTTCTTGGGATTAGTTTCTAAAAGAAAAAAGAAAGATTTTACAGAACTTTTTATAATTAAATTTTTGTGCTACTAAACTGTTCGTTTTTAAGTGGTAGGAAGGTTAAAAGAGTGCAGAATCAAGAATCATTTTATGATTTGGTAAAAAGCAGGAGGTCTATAAGGCTTTATGAACAAAAGCTTATTGACTCTGAATTATTAGACCGTGTGATAGAAGCTGCCCTTTACGCTCCTTCCGGAAAAAATGAACAAAATTGGCGTTTTATTGTCCTTTCAGGAGAAAAAAAGGAAGAGTACCTTGAGTTTTGCCAAAGGGCCTGGCTAAAACAAAAGGAAGTCTTAAAGGATAAGCTTAAGCCCTCCCTTTATGAATTTACGGAAAGGTTTTTCTATACATTGGGTGGGGCGCCAGTTGTCGTTTTATGTTACAGTGCTTCAAACTCTAACTTTGTTGAATTTACAAACGTGGGTTCGGTTTTCATGGCCATGCAAAATATGATGCTTGCGGCTACTATTGAGGGGCTCGGTTCTTGCTCTATGGGAGCGCCCTTAACTTTTAAAAAAGAAATTGATAAGTTCATTGGTAAAAAGTACTTTGAAGATGAAGAAAAAAAGACTTTAGACCTTGTGGGAACTATTGTTCTTGGTTGGCCTGCTCATGAACCACCAACTGCCGAGAGAAAAAGAGATTTTAGAGTTCGTAAGTTAAACTCTTAACCTAGGTCTTCGAAGCTAATTTTAGGTTTTTTGTTTACTTACTACTTGGAACAGTTTCAATAATTTCTAGTTCCGCCAATTTTACATTCTCGTCTTTTTTAAGGGCCTCATAAGAAACATTAAGAGCACTGTCTTTAGATTCCGGAGCGACCGAATAAAAATTAATATGGGCCGCTTTATAAAGAACTTTTAAATTATTACCCTTTAAAACCTTATTTAAAGTATCTTCATTGTTTGGGTTTAATTTAATTTTTATACTTCCTGATAAAATGCCAAACATTTTACTTTCTTTGTTATAAGTAACTGGGTGGTCCTCTTGAACCTTGAGAGCGTCCTCTGCTTCAATTCCATCACTTGGCTTAAAAAAGACCATTCCCATTTTTTCAAAAGACTTTTCTCCCATTTCTTTTTTAAACTTCTTTTTAGAAATGGCCCTCCATTTTTTTGAAACAAAATAATCTTTATCTTCAGAAAGATTGTAAGACTCAAGGTCTTCAGGGATTTCATTAAATTTTTGAAAAACCTCTTCTCTTGTCATTGAATTGTTAGAATCTTTTCCATTTTTTATTGAAGCGATAACTTGATCTTTGCCTTTCTGAATGAGTTCTTTTATTTCGGCTACTTTTTCTTTTGAAAGTTTAGGAACTTTTTCTTTCTCCTCCTCTTTTTTTTCTTTCTCTATTACTGTTTCTTTTTCTTTTGTTTTAGGTTTACCTAAAGAGGCGGTTTTTCTTTCTTTTGCTTCATCTTTATCAACCACTTCCTTATCACCACCTCGAAAGGTGAAGAAAGAAATAACACCAATGACTAAAATTCCAACAATTATTTTTCCCATTATTATTCACCTTTTTTATAAATCATCTGGAGCTGTCCATTCAGTGCTTAATCCTGGAGCAAGTCTATTTAACCATTTATCATGAAATAAATTTATATTTCGTATATTGATATGGTAGGTTTCACCTGCTTTGGGTAAAAAACCAGCCTTTTTTAAATGATCTTTCGATAATGTAATTATTGGATTTTTGCAAAGATAAATTATATCAGTGTAGACTGAACCACCTATTTCTTTTTTAAAATTATTCTCTTTATTATTAGGAATAAAGCTCCATTTATAGAGGTCATCTTTATTGGGTTCTGAACCAATTGATATTTCG
>DKQD01000113.1 GCA_002474345.1 Bacteriovoracaceae bacterium UBA7317 | reverse complement strand
CAGCTTTTAAAGTCGTTTGGGATTTTGTTATATTTTTATTTTTAATATTATAATCAATTATATTAAGAGGAGACTTTTGATCTTTTGAAATTAAAAAGACAACGCTGTCATTTTTCATTTTAAATTTAGGCATTGTAACACTTTTTAATAAAATCGGTGCCTTAGATTCTGTAAATTTTTGGGCCTTCTTTTGCGAGTCCTTAACAAAGTCTTCGATGAGTTGGTAATAATCTTTCCCATAATGAAGTTGAAATGTTTTATTAATAACAAATGGATTCCAAGCATTATAACTATGAATATCAAATATTTTATTTACTTTTTTTGAACCTAAGTATTTGGAAAGGTACCAAGAAAAGTATCCCCCAACTATGTATTTCTCTCTACCAAATGGAAATTCTAAGTGATGGTTTATGAGCCAACTAGCCGATACTTTATTACTTTTTATGAGACTATTAAAAAGGGCAAGGCTTTCTCCACTGTAAAGACGACCTCCATTTTTAAAACGTGATTCATTATAAACGGCATTGCCTTCTAAAATCCATGTTGGAAGATAAGAATTAGGAAAAGTCCATGCAAAAAGAGGAAAGACAGGAAAGGGATTATTATTAAAAATGGTCTTGTTGATTTTAGAGGGGGTCTTTTTTATTGATATTTGGTATAAATGAATAAATTCATGAATTAAAAGTGTATCTAGCCAGGACTTAATGGCAAATGAATCTTGAAATAATAAACCACCGGGGTAAAAAGTCGTTTTTAGGTAAGGGTAAGGAGTCGCATATCCATTACTAATTTGGTTTGATGGAGAAGCGAGAATTAGAGATACTTCATCGTCTAGTTTCCAGTTGAAGTCTCGCTCGAACAGGTGAGTAAGAATTGATATTTTTTCTTTTACTCTTGGAATGATATGCTTGTAGTGATGTGAGTATATAACGTTGATAGAATCATTTAAAAATTTTTCTTGAAGATATTCTTCATTATTTGGGACGACCTGGCTGAAGCTTATTGAGAGTGATTTTAGGAATATGAATGATATAATTAAAGTAAAAATGCTTACTTTTTTGAAAGAAAGTCCGTGTTGATGAAGAATTTTTAAATTTGTCATATAGTTATTTATATTACTTATTCTTTAAAAAGTGACTAAATTTATTTAAAGAAAGTAAAAAAATAAAATATTAAAAACGTTTCAGGGAAGTTATTGATGGATTTAGGATTCATTAAAACCAACATGTTTTGTCGGTTTTTGCGTTTAAGTTTTACCTTTACTCTCATTATTTTTCTTGCTTTATCTTGTTCTCTTTTGGGGAATGCACCTAAATTTGATGAAAGTTTATATAAAAAAAGAGTTATAAAAAACCTTAAAAAAATTTCATTAAAACAAAAAATTATAAAAACACTATTAACTAAGAACGAAATTGGTTTAGGTAATAAAAAAGGTATTTCGGAGGAAAACATTAAGAAAAGTTTAGAGCTAGGGTATGATCTACATCAACATCAATTAAAGATATTCTCTTATATTAAAAGAGATATAAAAAAATTGAAAAATGAAACAAACGAATCAAGTCCAAACTCTTTAAGAAGACTATTAATTTTTTTAAACTTAAAAAGGGTTTTTAATGAAAGTGAAAAAATTCTTATTTATATAAAAAAAAGACAGGAAGAGATAGAGGAAAATTTCCCAAGTTTAGAAAAGGAAATATCTTTTTATTTTGATAACGTTAAAAAAATAAAGCACAACTTTAAAAATGAGGAATTTCTTGAAGAAGTTAAGTTAGCTAAAAAAAAGGCTATAAAATTATTAAAAAATAATAAAAATTGGTTGAATCAAGACCAGGCTCTTTTAAATTTGGATAAATATTTTTTATCAAATACAAGTTCAAAAAAAAATAAAATTAAAAGAAAGACAAAAAAAAATGAGAATTATCCTATTTTCATTCCTCTGGAAAGTTTAGATGGAATATCCTCTCTAAGGGAAGATTCTTATATATTGGAATTGGGTATATCATTTGCCCGAAAAGCTTTTTTAAATTGTCAAAAAATTAAAAATAATTTCAGAAAAGAATTTTGTCACTTTGATTTATTGACTCCCCTTTTTATTAAAATTCAAGAAAATTCACTTTCTCTTTTATCATACTTAGAAGATAAGAGTAAAAAAAATAAGATTATAAGTAAGGATGAAATATCATCAATATTTGAAGTAGTTAATTTAAACTACAATTTTGAGAAGCTCTTAAAAGAAATAAAAAATCAAAATTTAAATTCAATAAAAAAAATAAAAATAAATGATCGGTTAGGGTTGGATGGAAAAAAGAGGATTGCCCTAAATCAGGCATTTCTAGAGCTTTTAAATTTTCATTATGAGATGAACCAATCATTAAATATTGAATATTTAAAACAGAAAGAAAAATACCATTTAAAGGATTCTATGTTCGTTCGAATAAAAATGAAAATGTTAAAAGTAGACGAAAAAATAAAAAAAATAAGGGGAATTCTTAATCCAAAGACTAGGGAAAAAATTAAAATAATTTTGGAAGCAAAAGGTGCGAAATTAAAAAATAAAGAACAAGTTAAATACATTAATCTATTACTCAATGAAATTTCTATTTTTCGGAAAGAAAAGCTAAGCTTGAAAAATAAGAAAGACCTTTTAAAAGTCAGATCTAATTTTTTAGCTTCAGTAAGAAAAAGTATTGGAAAGTTGATTGTTGAAAAAAGAGGAATGGCTTCTTTTTATTGGACACAAGAACTTGACTTTTCAAAAGACTTTTCAAAATTAAAAAATAGAAAACATGTTCGTACAGTTGATTTTTTGAGAAAATTGAAACCCCTATATATAATACTAGGTAAATTCGAGACGGGTTCACCTTATATTTCACTTCAAAAAGGATATTGGGACCACTTAGGAGTTTTTTTGGGTCACAATCAGCAGCTATTAGATTTAGGTTTGAACCCAAAAAAAGGTCCTTATTTTTGGAGAAAAGAATCGATTACAAAAGGAAAAAACCTCTTAACTGTTGTAAATGATAAAGCAGATATAATTTCGATTAATAATTATAGCAAAATGTTTAAGGATGTAATGATTTTGAAATATGAAAAAGGACTTACTGATAGAGGTCAGAGTAGGGCCTTATGGAAAGATGCGATAGATTTAGAAGGAAAAAAATACAAGACAGAATTTGATTTATTGGCCCAGGGAAAAACAATTCATGAGAAAATTCTTAAGGATCTTTTTCCGAATCTACCCCTAAAGAAGAAAATATTTTGGCGCTCCCCTGTTTTTTTTCCTGGAGATATTACTTCGTTGGTTGGTGATAACAGGCCATTGAAGCCAGTCTTTATGTCCCTTAGAGGAAAAAGAATAAAAGGAAATGAAAATCAACTGGCGAAAGTCTCAAATTGTATTCAGGATTTTTATTGTCAGAAAAAACTATTTGAAAAAATTAAAGCTGGTGAGGATTATCTTGTTTGGCTTCAAACACAAGATTAGAGGATTTTTTAATCAACATTCTACCGTCAATAGTTTCGAATAAATAGGAAGGGTTTTCTTCTTCCAGGTATTTGTAAGTATTTAGTCCAGACGGTGTCGACGCTTCTTTAGACGAAAGAAGTGATAACACGAATAGACCTAGAGAGCTTTCAAATGTTGAGCTTACGACAATTTTAATACCTTTTTCATGAACCCAATTTAAATAGGAAAAGTATTTCGAAATCCCTCCTATAGCTGAAGGTTTCAAAATGAAAGCCTTGGTACCTATGGGGAGTGAAATTTTTTGTTTTTCAAGGTCTAAAATGGATTCATCAAGTCCTAGTCCTATTTTATTTTTCTTATAAAAATCTTTCCACTCATTTATATTTTGTAACGGTTCTTCTAGGTATTCTATTTGAGCCAATGTGGTTGGATCGAGCAGGTCGATGTATTTTTGCAAGGACTTTAAACTGAAGCTTCTATTTCCATCTAGTCGGATTCTTTGGGATGGAGGAGGCAAATTTTTTAACCTACTTGCCACTTTCTTAATAAAACTGATTTCTTCTTTTTTTTCTTCATCTGTATTAAAGCGGCCAACTTTGATTTTAAACGATGAAGCTTTTAAATCAAAAACTTGATCTGTTGGATAAAGAAGGTCGTTAACAGGAATGGAGAAATCATTTACTGTTCCTGGAAACAAATGTTCAAAATTATCAGGAAAGGAAACTTTATTCCAATCTAGAAGTGCTGACTCTATGGCAAAAATAACTGGTGAAGGGAGTTTAGTTTTTGGAAGCTTATTAAAAAAAAGTTCTTTTAACTCTACTTCCTCAATAGGCTTATCTAATGCCTTTAAATTTCTTTTAAGAAGAGGAAGTAAAAATAAATTAACTTCTTTGATTACTTCTTCAGGTGAAAGGTTTATAAGGCCTGAAAGCAGAGAAATCTCCCCTTTACCACTTTTTTTATTTGAAAAGGCTAGAGTTAGGTAAAGAGATTGTTTTTTTACGAGGGTCTCTTTTCCAACTCTGATTGGTTTTTTAAAGGGGATTTCAATATTTTGAAGGTCAAATCGATCAAGCCACATTTTTCACTGCCATAAAGTAACTTAAGCTAAAAAAGATACAGTATAAAAATAAGTACTGACCTGTTTTTGCCAAAACAATATTGAGGTGTTGATTGATAGGTCCCTTCCTTAAATAGTTCCAATTCTTTAAAAAAAGAAGCGGAGTGAGGGCGGGTAGTAGTAAATAGGGGTTTGGTTTTAAGAAATAGGTTATAGTTGGTATAAAACCTGAAAGTATTACTGTGAAAAGCGTAAGTAGGCGTGCTCTTTCTTCTCCTAAAAGTACTGCGAGGGTTAGTTTGGATGCTTTTTTATCACTGATTCTATCTCTTAAATTATTTATACTCATCAGTGTACCTGCAATGAATCCAGGTCCAAGTCCAATTAAGACAGGTAAGGTATCAAAGCTTTTTGTCTGAAGAAAGTAGGTGCCCCAAACTGCAACGGGACCAAAAAAAATGATTGCTACAAGCTCTCCAAGGGCAAAATGGGAAAGTGGGAAAGGCCCACCTGTATAAGTATAGGCCATCAAGAGAGAGAGAAGACCGATAATAATAATTGGGTAACCCCCGACATACATTAAAATACAGCCAAACAAAAATGAGGTAATGAAGCAGGTCAGAAATCCTTTTTTTACTTCTTCCGGTGCAAGGAGCCCCTTTGATGTAACTCTCTCTGGACCTAGGCGCTTTTCTGAATCGACTCCAGTAAAGTGGTCGAAGTAGTCATTTACAAGGTTGGTTCCAATTTGCATTAAGAGTGCGCAAAGGAGTGTAATAATTGCTATAGAGAAGTTTATATTTTGATTGATTTCGAAGGCCAGGAAAAGTCCTAGTAAGACGGGACCTTGGGATGCTAGCAAAGTCTTAGGTCTTGTTGCCGATATCCAAACTGATAGCTTTGATTGTGGGCGTGTATTATTTTTAGGCATTATAGTAGACCTCTCTTAATTGAGTCGTACGGTTTTCAATTGTTTATAAATATTCCTATTAACTTCATCATCGACAATGGCTTCTATAATGGTTGCCTTTTTTGACTGGAGCGCAGATTTATAGGCCCCTTCTAGCTGATTGATTGTATTTATCGATGTAAAGGAAATGCCAAATGTTTTGGCCGCATACTTGAGGTTTGTTTTATGAGGGCTTGAAATAAATGGCATTATGTCTTCTTCTTCAGAAATAGGAAGAAGGTTGAAAATCCCACCCCCACCATTATTAACAACAATAATAATGAAAGGTCTTGATTCTTCAGTTAAAAAGTGAAGAGAGTTTAAGTCGTGAATAAAGCTGATATCTCCAATGACGAGTGTAAATGGATCTTCCTTTTTACAGTCTAGGTAACCCCAAGATGATGCAATCATGCCTTCGATACCACTAACACCCCTATGACTCATAATAGTTAGGTTTTTAACCTTATCTACTGATACATAGTAGTCAAAAGACCTTATGCATGTGCTGTTTGCCAAAAAGAGAGTTGAATCATTAGGTACCAGTTCAACTAAAGATTTGCTTATGGCAGGAAATGTTAAAGGGGATTTATCAATGATAGCTCTTTTTTTTAGTACGACGGAATTCCATATGTTTTTAGAGATTGTCTCTTTTTCGTTCTCGTTCGCTAATTCATTTTTAAAATTTTCAAGAATCTGTTTTGCCAACTCATTGGGCTCTCTTAAAATTCTATATTTTGTTCTATAGGAAGGATCTTCTTTCTCTGAAGTATTCTGTACTGAGATTAAGTTTACCGATGGATTTTTCTCTAAAAACTTATAATAAAACTTTGAAGTAAGGCGGCCACCAAAGTGGATAATGGAATCAATTTTTTCATTATCGTAATGGTTTAATACTTCAGGATGGTCAAAAGCTGGAGTCGCTCCATCAGCTAGTGAAAAGCTATACTTTAAACCAGAGGTAACATCGAGATTAAATGGTTTTTGAAGAAGCTTCAAAAGTTTTTTAAGGCCCTCTTTTGAACTGGCTGGAGGGAGGTGCCCGACGACTATGAGGACTTTGTTGGATTTAAAAAGGGCTTCTTTAAGTACTTCTTTCTCCGAAGGGAGTAAGTTTGAGGCGTCACTTGGTTTAGGTATAAGAAATGAAGTAGAAGGTTGGTTTTCTTTTAGTAAAGATAGCACCTCTTCTGGCCATAACCGAGAATTGAAGGTTGTACTACTTTCATCAAGAGGTTCCCTAAGTGGAATATTTATATGGACAGGGCCTGGCATAAAAGGAGTATTTTGTGCTTCTTTTATGGCCTGGTTTATTGAGGTTGCAAGTGACCGAGGAGGCGTATCTTCTGAAGGGGGGCCCGGATTGAGAAAGAAACGGGTGTAGCGACCAAAAAGATTGTTTTGATCAATTGATTGATTCGCTCCAGCTTCTACAAGCTCTGAAGGTCTGTCTGCACTTAAAACAACTAAGGGGACTCCTGATATCCTGGCCTCAATGACTGCTGGAAAATAATTGGCCAGGGCCGTACCTGAGGTGCATAGTAGGGCGCTTGGCTTGCCCGAGGCTTTGGCCTGGCCTAATGCTCTAAAAGCGGCAGACCTTTCATCAAGTCCAACCGTAAGGTCAATAGGAAAAGAAGCTTCTCTTTTTTTTGTAACGAGGGCCTTAATGAGTGGCGCATTTCTAAGTCCTGGAGATATATTAAAATACCTCACTCCGCTTTTAATTAGTTGGTCAATAATAATCAAAGACCATACTCTAGAAATGTTTTTCCAATTTGAAAGGAATTTTTGAAGGTCAGGGCAAAAGATTTCTTTTTTCATAGATAATGCTCAAAAGATTTCATTTTACTTTGAGTTTCTTCCCATTCTCTTTCCGGAGTAGACCCAATAACAATTCCGGCACCTCCAAAGAGGTGTATTTGATTTTGTTCAACAAGGGCTGACCTGATACCAACGGCAAATTCGGTATAGTCCTTTGAAATAATCCCAATTGGGGAAGCATAAAGACCCCGTTCAAAAGGTTCATGATTGGCTATAAAATCTTTTGCCTTATTACTTGGAGATCCTCCAACTGCAGGTGTCGGGTGGAGTTTTTCAATAATACTTTTTAGGTTAAAGCCAGGCTTAAGTTCAGCTTCAAATTCAGATTGAAGGTGTTGAACATGAGAAAGCTTCATGATTTCCATATTTTTGGTCATATAAACTTTCTTGGAAAACTCATTAAGCTTTTCATGGATCATTTTGCAAACAACCATGTGTTCAAAAGCATCTTTTTTTGAATCGAGAAGCTCTTTTTCAAATTTTAGATCTTTAATCGGATTAGGGTCTGTTGGTCTCGTACCGGCAATTGCATCTACGAAAATTTTATCGTTTTCCAAAAGAAAAAGCCTTTCCGGTGAAAAGCTTAAAAAAGATTGGAACTCTTTTGGTCTCATAAAAAAAGTGAAATTTCTACCGAGGGCCTCCTCTTTACAGAGTTCGAAAAAATTCATTGGTTTAATAGGCGACCTTGACTTAAATATTTTTTTTCTTGCAAGGACAACCTTGGTTAATTTATCTTCTTTAAGCTCTTTGAGACATTTTTGGACCATTTCAGTCCATTCCTTCTTTTGGGGATAAAGGCTTGTATCTGATGTTCTGATCTGTTCAGAGAGGTCTTCGAATGTAGCAGAAGCATCTTCTTGCTCATCAAGATCAACAGGTGTTTTAGAGGTTTCGGTTATACCATAGCCCCCGAAGTTAAGGACATTCTCAACTTTGAAAGAAAAGTCGGCCTGTTCTTTTTTGTTAAATAGAATCGATTTGGGAAAGTTTATTTTTAGGATAAAAGATTGTCTTTTTCTCTCATAAGAAGCAAGTGGCAGACTGAATTTAAGTTCTTTAAAGCTTTTCCACTCATTTGTCTCTTTAGAGTTCTCACTGAAGTGGAGGCCACCTATATAGTAAAGATCCTTGTTTTCTCTAACAATATCTTCAATGACTGAAAGAAAATCACTATCTCCGACTTGATGAATGGAGTCTATTCCCAGATACTCTTTTTCATGTGACCTATCTGACCAATAAAAAAGAGGGGTTGCTTGATCGCAAAAAGCAAGAAGATTCCTTAGATCTAATTTTGGAATTTCAAACTTTAAAGTGTTGTAGTGAGGCAAAGAAGTAAAAGAAGGTGCTTTTTCAAGCTTCTCCCATTCTTTAATGAGCCCCTCTAGAACATTCTTTCTTATTTCTATAAGCTCAATCATGAGAGAGATTCCCTGTCGGAGCCTTCTTATTTCCAACGTATAAGGTAGAGATACCAAAAGTCAGGGGGTTGGCTTCCAGTTTTTCAAGACCAGCTTTATTCATAAGGCCTAAAAACTTTTTACCATAAGGAAAGCTTTCAACTGTTTTGTTGAGGTATGTATAGGCATCCTTGTGACCTGATACTTTATTGCCGATCCAAGGCAAAACTTTTCTAAAATAGAAGAAGTAGGCTTTTTTGATAAGATAATTTTTTGGGATAGAGAACTCCATAATGAGTGCTCGACCTCCAGGCTTTAGAACCCTATAAATTTCGTCTAAACCTTTTTGCGGGTTACTAAAGTTTCTAATACCAAAAGATAAGGTGATGACGTCAACCGAATTGTCTTTTAAAGGGATGTTCATTCCATCACCGATATCGAGAGAAACTTTATGCTCGACTTTCTTATTTTTTACCTTTTGCCTTCCAATCTCGATCATGTTTCTAGAGAGGTCAAAACCTTGAATTTTTTGAATGTTTCTTTCCTGAGAAAGGTGGAGTGCCACATCACCTGTGCCTGTGGCCAGGTCAACAACAAACAGCTTCTTATTTGTTGGTAATTTTTTGGTAAGCTTTTTTCTCCAGAGAATATCAATTCCGAGGGATAAAATGTGATTAAGTGAGTCATACGTTGGAGCTATGGAATCAAAAATTTTATAAGACTCTTTCTTTCTGTCATCAATTTGTGTTTTCATCCGTTTTTTCCTTCCAAGCTTTAGCACATTGAACTAATCTATCCCTTACAATGAGTTTTTTTTAATTTAAACTTTTACAAGTTGGATTTATTTTAATCATGATTTTAAAATCTTTTTTTTAGGTCTCAGACTTCAATTTCCTCTTGAATTGAATATGCAAAGAGTTAATAGTGTTTGTCTAGACTAAAAGATTTTTTTAAAAAATGGTGCAAAAACTGGAAAGAACTAAGAAAAATCCAATTTAGCTAAACGGGTCAATTATTGACAGAATCAATGAGACGCGGCACTTATAATGTACTAAAAATCGATCGTTATGATGAAAATGTGACATACCCCGTTAATTGGTGGTTCAATGATAAATGAATTTTTTAGTTCCTTGCCTAAGACAATTTTGAAAGAGGTTACAACTCTAGATGTAGTGCCGCCTTCTGAAGACTGCAACAAACAGATTAATGACCTTCTCAAAAGAACAGTTCTTTTAGGTGGAAAACGTTTAAGACCACTCTTGACCTTTCTTATGGGTGAGCTTTTTAATGTTCCCGGAGAGTCTTTGAAGCACTACGCTAGAGCCGTAGAGTTAGTTCATGCTGCGAGTCTTTCTCACGATGACGTCATCGATAATGCTCAAATGAGAAGAGGTTTACCTTCTATAAATGTTATCGGCTCAAATAAGAAAGCAATTTTAACTGGAGACTACCTTCTTGCGGATGTCATTGTTCATTTGACTCAGGAGGGAAATCTTAAGCTCGTGAGGGAAATGAGTTATGTCATTAGGGATCTTGCTGAAGGGGAATGGATTCAGTTAGAAGCTGCTCAAACAAGAGATTACAGTTGGGATGTTATTGAGACTATTGCGAAGAAAAAAACGTCAAGCGTTATGAGCTATTGTTGCCTTGCCCCTGCGGTCATTGCGGGATATTCAGATGACATCGTTTCGCTAGCGAAGGATTTTGGTGTTCAACTGGGTCTGGGGTTCCAATTTATGGATGATGCTTTGGATTTTAAAAAGAATTCAGAAAAGGGTGTGAAAACTGATCTTAAAAATGGAGTGGTTAATGCTGTCGTTTATAGGTGGTTTAAAAAGCACCCTAAAAACTTTGACCTTTATAAAAAAGGTGAGGTCAGCCTTGAGTCTCTCGAAGATAAAATTGACGGTCCTTCCTTGTTAGAAGCAACTTCTGAAGTTGAAGCCTTGGCCTTAGAAAAGCTAGAAAACTGCAAAGGAATCCTGAAAGAGGTTTCAACTCACTTAACTGGAAGTAATAAAGACTCATTTTTAAAGACTCTTCCTGTTATGGAGACCGTCGTTGATTTCCTGGCCAAAAGAACTCACTAAGTTACTAAAGAAGGCTTTTGTTCAGAGGTCTTCTTTTCAGAGAAAAATGTCTAAGGCATTCAGTTCTTTTTATAGAGATGCTTTTAATTCCGAAGCTTACTTAACGTTTTGCACCTCTCTATATGGGAGAAGTCTTCCTCAATTTAATCTAATCGATTCCGACCAATGGGATTTATTTTTAGAAGAGTTAAAAGGGATTCCAAAAAGGGGGAGTGACAGGTTTTTGGACTTGGGGTGTGGCATGGGGCACAACACGCTTGAAGTTTCTAAGATGCTTAAATTGAGTGGTGTTGGGGTTGATTTTTCTGAGGATGCAGTTAAGAAAGGGAAAAAACTAAACATTAATGAATTGACAGATGTTACCTTCAGGTTGGGAAACTTTCATGACCCGTTTTTTCTTCAAAAAAATGAAAAGTATAAGATTATATTTTCTCTGGATGGTCTCTATGGTCTTAAAGACTGGGAAGACATGCTCACCTTACTCTTAGACCGTCTAGAAGTTGATGGGAAAATACTCATATTTTATTCCTCAATCTTGAAGGAATATGAAGAAGAAGGTCCTTTGGCAAAGGCCCTTAAAAGCTTAAAGAGGAAAAAAAACGGGGTTAACTTTATTTTTCGTTCTTATGACTTCACCAAGCAGGAGGAAGTCCTGTTAAGGAGAACAGATAAGCTTTTGGAAGATTTCAAGGCTTCCTTTAAAAAAGAAGGGCTTGATGGTCTCTATAAAACTAAGAAAGATGAGTGCAAAAAAGGGTTATTTTGGCACCAAAAAAAGAGAACCAAAAGGTTATTTACTGTCATCGAGAAAGTAAGTTTTTAATTTAAATAACGCTTTTCTAAGAAAAAGCATTTAAAAATTAAATATTTAGCTTTACTTATTTAAACATATTTTTTTTAATACCAACCTAAACCCTCAATTGAAGAAAAGGAATAGCTTGACTGCGTAAAGTCGAGCTAATAAACCTTTTTGAGAAAGGGGCTTATTTCCCAGCTTTTTTGAAGTTGAATTGAGGAATAAGGGTTATCGTGTGAAAAAAATTATTTTGTGCTTTGCGATTATAATTTTCTCCATCGTAGATTCGTCCCGTTCCTTCGCTCTTTTTTCTGTAAATGAATATAGCTCTGTTTCTGAGGAGCCTCAAGCCCCTTCACCACCTCCTTTACCCCCATCAAAGACTAACGATGAAAACCCAGGGTTTAAAGGAAAGAAGACTCCTCCACCTAAAATAGATGTATCCCTGGAGCCAAAAGAAAAGGGTCTCTTTTCCACAGCAGAGGGAGAATTGGAGATCGCTTTTTATAATGTCGAAAACCTTTTTGATGTTAAACATGATGTAGGAAAAAACGATTGGGAATTCCTGCCTAAAGATTACCCAGGCAAAAAAGAGGCCTGTCAGTTCATAAAGAGTGATTACTTCAGAGAGAAGTGCATCAACTCCAATTGGACAGAAGAAAAGTTAAATCTAAAACTTTCACAAATTAAAGATTTATTCACTAGGGAGAGGGATCACCTGCCTGAGATTTTAGGCCTTTGTGAGATTGAGAATAAAAATGTTTTGAGGAAGTTGGCAAAAGTTTTGGGTTACAAAAGGTATATAGTAACAGATAGCCTGGATAAGAGAGGTATTGATGTTGCCATTCTCTTTAACCCGTCCTCTAAGTTAAAGTTTGTTAGGAGCAAAGAACATCAGATCGAGGGTAATCATTTTATATCGATGCCCACCAGGAGTATACTGGAGGTTGAGTTTGATGTTGGAAAGGGGCAAAGGCTAATAACTTACATCAACCACTGGCCTTCTCAAAGAAACCCTTCTCAAACTCGCCTGATTGCCTCTAGAAATTTAAAGAAACTTATCCTAAAAAAAATAAAGAAACGCCCCGAAACCAGAGTCATTGCCATGGGTGATTTCAACACAATAGCAAAAGATTTTCCAAGGCCTATACGAGGCGTTTTAACAGAGACTGTTGAGCCATCCATGGCCGGAGAGTCTCTTCTTGTTGATATTCATAAGGTTTTTCTAAGAACTGGCCCAAAGGCCCTTAAAAACCTCATAAGCCGAGGGACCTATTTTTATGTAAAGAACATGGAGTGGAATCAACTAGACAGGTTTTTAATGTCTTCCAACTTCTTTTCAAAAGGTGGACTTGAAGTTGATGTTGATACTTATACAGTTTATGCTCCTGGGTTTTCTGCGAAGGCTTTTAAATACGATGACCCAGATTTTTGGACTTATGGTAGCATAGTTTCCGGTGTGCCGAAAAAATATAATTTTGAGACTACGGATTCTGAAGAAGCAGGTTATTCTGACCACTTCCCCATTTTTGTTAAGGTTAGGTTTTAATAATTAGAAACCAAATTTTTTAGGATTTTATCAATTATGATTGTCGTACTATCTCCAGCTAAGAAACTTGACTTCGATTCTGAAGTCCCTAATGCAACCCAGGCAACAAACCCTATCTTTCTTGAACAAACTCTTGTTTTAGTAAAAGAATTAAAAAAGAAGTCAGCAGCTGACCTTTCAAAACTTATGAAGATTAGCGCAAAGTTGGGTGATCTAAACGCCAAGAGGTACAAAGACTTTAAGTTACCTTTAGAAAAAGAAAAATCGCGGCAAGCCATCTTCGCTTTTATTGGTGATACTTATCAGGGCTTTGATGTTGGTCAATTGACGAAAAGAGATCTTCAATACGCTCAGAAGTCTGTCAGAGTCCTCTCAGGTTTATATGGAATGCTAAGTCCTTTGGATTTAATTATGCCCCACCGACTAGAGATGGGAACAAAGTTCGGTCCCAAAGGTTTTAAAAACCTTTATGAATTTTGGAGAGAATCTTTAACGGATGAGCTCAATAAGCTGGCAAAAGATAGCAAAGCATCCTGGGTTGTAAATTGCGCTTCCAAGGAGTACTTTTCTGCTGTGGATGAGAAATGTCTAAGCATACCTGTTGTGAATCCTGTTTTTAAGGAAAAAAAGAAAGGCTCTGATGATCCTCCTAAAGTGATAGGCCTTTTTTCAAAGAAGGCAAGAGGAATGATGGCAAGGTTTATTGTCAAGGAAAGGATTCGAAAGCCAAGCGATTTAGAGTCCTTTAATGAAATGGGTTATAAGTTTTCAAAGAAAGAGTCAACGAACAAGGAGTTCGTATTTAATAGATCTTATTAGGTTATTGAGAGCTTTGTTCATTTTTTTTACTCTGGATAACTTTAAGTTCTTCTTCCATTTCGGCTATGTGCTTTTGATAGCGCTTGATAAGAGTGAAATTTGGCAGAGATGCTTTCATTAGTTGCCTAATCTCATTTTTCAGCGAAGTAACCTCCTGCATGAGTCTAAACATTTTTAAGTCCTCGGGGCTAGCATCATCAGCATACATGGCCACTAAAAATAATCCATCTTCATCCAAGTTTATTTCTCCTTTTATTTTTGAACTGTTAAGCTCCTTATATTTTAAATGTATATTTTGTTAATAAGGAGGGCCCCCAAATTGCCTAGCTTTGGATTGCAAAAAGACCCTTGTAGAATGGAACTTAGTTACTGTGATTACAGTTACTAAATGAGGAGGGACGTTTTGACTGTTGGTAAAGTTACTGGCCTTCTGGGTCATTTTAGAGAAGGCTATATGAAAGCAGAAGGCCTTGATGCCAACTTTCATCATACGAGTCTCGATGGGCCTCTTTTTAACTTTCACGCTGGCGGTGTTTATATTGTCGAGCCTAATAGCTTAAATGAGGTTAAAAAAAGACTAAAAAAACTGCCTGAAATAGAAAGTGGTTATTATGTATTTGTTTCGGATTACAATGAAGTAATATGCAGTATGTCAAAGAATGGCTCCTGTCTTTGTTTTGATACTTTCCATACTGTTGATGTGGAAAACAATTCCTCAGAGGAAGTCCTCAAATTTGGATCTCAGATAGGAAAGTCCATTGAAAGCCTCGTTATCTATTTGACGTCTTATGAATAATCGTTGGTGTATCGCGTAATTGTTTCCAAAAAAGCCGATCCTCTTTAATTCTCAGTCTATCTAAATCATGACTTTTTAATTCTCTTGTAATAATATCCAGCTTCATTTTGTGATTTATGAGGGAAAGAAAAAATGGATAAAAACTTTGATGTTTATGGTTTGGGGAATGCCTTGGTTGATATGGAGTTTGAGGTGTCTCCTGAGTTTCTTGAAAAAATGGGGATTAAAAAAGGCTTAATGACTTTGGTTGATGGCGAAAGACAGGAAGAAATTCTCAAAAGCCTTGATTTAAAAGATGCTAAAAGATGCTGTGGGGGAAGTGCGGCCAATACAATAATTGCTGTTTCCCAGTTTGGAGGTAAAAGCTCCTACTCTTTTAGAGTCGGTAATGATGAGTCTGGCCTCTTTTATTACAATAATTTACTTGAATCAGGTGTCAAAACTAACTTTGAGAGAGAGGGGAGGCCAGTTGGAACGACTGGAAAATGCCTGGTTTTTGTTACTCCAGATGCAGATCGGACTATGAATACTTTTTTAGGTATTTCGTCTGAGTTTTCTAAAACTGATGTTGATGTCGAGTCTATAAAAGCTTCTAAGTGGGTTTATGTGGAAGGCTACCTTGTCAGCACAGAAAAAGGAAAAGATGCGGCTAAGGAATCAAAGAGAGTTGCTGAAGAAAACGGTGTTAGAGTTGCCTTAACTTTTTCTGATCCCTTTATGGTTTCAACCTTTAAAAGTGGCTTTGAAGAGATCATTGGAAAAGGCATAGATCTTCTTTTCTGTAATGAGCATGAGGCCATGGCCTTTACTGGCGAGGATAATGTTAAGGAAGCTGCGGAGCAGCTAAAGAAGGTTACTAAATCGATGGCCATTACTTTGGGTGAGAAGGGTGCCCTTCTTTATGATTATGATGCATCTAAATTTATAAATGTAGAGGCACCACAAGTTAAAGCCGTAGACTCAAATGGAGCTGGAGACCTTTTTGCGGGAGCTTTCCTTTACGGAATTAATCATGGCATGAGTTTTAAAGAAGCCGGGAGCCTGGCCTGCAGTGCTGCTTCAAAACTTGTGACACAGTTTGGGGCACGTTTGAGTAATGAGCAGCCTAAGTCCCTTTTAGTGGATTTTGGTAACGAATTAAGCCAATAGCTAAAGAAGCCATTTCCCTCTAAAGAGAAGAAAGTTTAGAAGGAAAGTTAAAACTAAGCCAATAATTGTAAGGAAAAAATAATGTCATCAAAAAGACATCTTTTAAAAAAGCTTTTTAAAGACGGTAAAGAACTTATTGATTCGGAGGTCCTTGTTAAAGGATGGGTTCGTAGTGTTAGGAAATCTAAAGCATTTTGCTTCATCGTTTTAAATGATGGGACTTGCCAAGGCTCTCTACAGATTATTGCTGATCAGGACTTGGCCAATTATGACCAGGTCTCATCTATGATTAATGGCTTTGCTATAGCTGTAAAAGGCAAGCTTGTAGAGTCTGGTGGAAAGGGTCAATCGATTGAACTTCAAGCTAAGGAAGTCGAGGTTATTGGAGAAACTGATGGTGAATACCCTCTTCAGAAAAAAGCGACATCCTATGAATTTTTAAGAGAGCAGGCGCATTTAAGATCAAGAACACAAACTTTTGGTGCTATTGCAAGAATTTCCCACGCTTTAAGTTTTGCAACCCACTCTTTTTTCCATGAAAGAGGGCTCTACTTTTTGAGAAGTCCTATTATAACTGCTCAAGATGCTGAGGGTGCTGGTGAAATGTTCAGGGTTAGTACCCTTTCGCCAAACGATCCCCCAAAGAACCAAAAAGGAAAGGTAGATCATAATCAGGACTATTTTGGAGAAGAAACTTTCTTATCAGTTACAGGTCAACTAGAAGCTGAAAGCTATGCTCTAGGTTTAGGTGGAGTTTATACCTTTGGCCCGACTTTTCGTTCAGAAAACTCGAATACACCTCGACACTTAGCTGAGTTTTGGATGGTAGAACCAGAAATTGCTTTTGCCCATCTTGAAGACGTTGCAGATCTTGCAGAGGATTATGTTAAGTATCTCGTTGGTTATGCTATTGATAATTGTAAAGATGAGCTTGAATTCCTTAACTTTAGACCTCGTCTTAAGGGAGGAAAGTTTGGAGACTCCCCCAATGGAAAAGAGGGTCACCTTGAAATTTTAGAACATGTGAGGAACTCGAATTTTAAGCGTATCACATATACAGAAGCGATAGAGATTCTCTCTAAGGCCGATAAAAAGTTTGAGTTTCCAACTAACTGGGGTGATGAGCTTCAAACAGAGCATGAAAGGTATCTTACAGAAGTTCACTTTAAATCGCCTGTTATCGTAACAGATTACCCTAAAACGTTTAAAGCTTTCTATATGAAGCAAAATGATGATGGTAAAACAGTGCGGGCAATGGACCTTCTTGTTCCTGGTGTTGGTGAGCTTATAGGTGGCTCTGAAAGGGAAGAGAAGATGGACCCTCTTTTACGGGCGATTGAAGAAAAGGGAATGAGCAGAAAGCCTCTTGAGTGGTATTTAGAGCTAAGGAAGTGGGGAAGCTGTCCTCATGGTGGTTTTGGCCTAGGTTTTGAAAGGGCCGTAATGTATATCACTGGAATGAGTAATATAAGGGATGCGATACCATTTCCAAGAACGCCAAATAGTGTTCAGTTTTAGGTGGAAAAACCTAAGGGTCCAAAGAGAGTTTAAACAAAAAAAAAGGAGTTTAAAAAAACTCCTTTTTTTTATGTCTTTTAAGGTTCTTTTTTCTTTTGTTGCGCCTTCTGGGCCGGATTTGGTCCGCGACCTTTTCTAAACCGCCTTCTTCTTTGAGATTGACTTTTTTTACCATCCCTTGCTTCTCGCTCGGCAGGTTTTTTGTTGTCTCTTGGATCTCTTCTTGAGGGAGGCCTTCTATTTTGGTCTTCTGGTTTTTTACTTTCCTCTTTTCTTGTATTGCTTAATGGTTTAGCTAATGTAGACTTGGACTCTTCTTTGCCACTATCTTTGGCATGACCTTCTGAAGTCTTTTCATTAGCATCTTCACTTTTTTCTAATTTGATCAAGTTAGCTGTTTCATTAACAATATGGTCAAAAGAAGATGGGAAGGCCCAATTATCAGGAAGCTTGTTCTTAGAGTCATAAAGTCCACATTCATAACGCCTGATTTGGCCTTTATCTGTCATAATTTCGAACTTTTCACTTAGAATATGAACTTTTGTGACTTTACCTTTATCACCGTTTTTGAGGTTCACCATTTCCCCTTCTCTAGGAAGGCGGGTTTTCTTCTCTGTATAAACCTCATCTTCATATTTAACACAGCATTTTATTTGCCCACAGACGCCATTCACTTTACTCGCAATTAAGGCTAGGTTTTGGTTTTTGGCGAGTTTTATACTTACATTTCCATAAGATTTGAGAAAACTTGAACAGCAAGTTTGCAGACCACAAGGACCAATTGCGCCCAAGGCTGCGGCCCTGTCTCTTACAGATATTTGCCTAAGCTCAATTCTCATTTTCAGGTCTTTAACAAGATCTTTTACAAGGTTTCTAAAATCGACTCTGTTAGGAGCATTGAAGTAGAAGACCGCTTTTTTACCAAAGTGAAGGAACTCAACATGAGTTAAGGTCATGTCCAACTCATATTTTTTGATGAGGTTTAAGCATAAAACTTCAGCCTCTTTTTCCTTCATAATATTACTTCGCTGCTCTTCAATGTCTTCTTGAGAAGCTTCTCTGGAAATATTACGGATTGGAAGCATCGACTTATTAAAGTGAACGTTATGTGGGAAAGAGTTGATGTAACCTACAGTCATACCCCTATCACTCATCGCGACGACTTTTTGGCCGTATCTAAAGTTCCTCTTTTCTAGAATGAAGGGGAAAGATTTCGCATTACCAGGAAAACGTACACGGACAAACTTTAAAACATCCCCGGATTTATATTTTGAAGGTTTTCCTCCAGAGTCGTTGTTTTGTCTATTTTTATTCTTTTCCTTGCTTTTATCATTTTCTTTAAACTTATCCGTATCTTTTTTGGTCTGCTTTTCTTCTGCTCTTTGCTCTTCAGTTATTGATTGACCCTGAACATTAGGTGTTTCAGTCACTATATTTTTTTTTGACATAATGCGTATTTGTCCTTTATATCATCTTTAAAGTTGACCATGGTCATGACTTTTTCCTCTTTTGTCTAGGGCCATGGCGGCAGGTCTTAAGCATGTGAAGACCCAAGCTAAGGGGCTTTAGGCTGAAAGGCCCATAACAATGAGTAGAGGCGTTCAGAAGCTGGGTTTCTAAATGTCTTTGAAAGAGAGTGCCACTTTATTTCTTCTAGGGCCCTTCTTTTTTCATTAAATGAGCCTAGTCTTCTGGTTTCCCAGGTCAGAAATGCTGACAGAAGGTCTTTTTGACCCTTCTCGTCGTTTTTTAAAAGATCAATAATCTGATTTTCTCCCGTTTTGGTTTTTAAAAAGTGTGTGAGAGACTCTTTAAGCTCTTGGGGGAGCATCGGATGGGTGTCCTCTGTCACATCTTCCCCATTTTCCTGCCAGTAGACGTGATCTTTAAGCCAGTTGCTCATCTCTTCAGATTGATAAAATTTAGATTTATTTTCAGCGTTAACCTTTTCCTTTATCTCTTCGGGGAGAGGGAGGGTTAACTCCAGGCACCGGCTCTTAATTGTGGGGAGTAGCTCTTTCTGAGAAGGGTATAAAAAAAATAAAGTCGTATTTTTAGGTATATCTTCTAAAGCTTTGAGTAATTTATGCCATTGGTCTTTTTGAATGAGGTGTGCCTTTGAAACGATAATAAATTTTTGAGAAAACTCAAAGGGTTTAAAGGGAAGAAACTTAAGAAAGTCCTTGAAATCGTTTTCCTGTTTGTTCCAGATATAGTTTCCTTTATCTGGGCGCTTGTTGACAAAGAGTATGTCTGGATGCCCCTGGAGGAGGGATTGTGACGCTTCTTCTTTGGAAAGTCCTCGGTGGTGGCTTAATAAGAGAGTGAGAAAACTTTTAATCCATTCTTCGAGAAACTCTTCGGGTGAAGGCGTAAAAAGAGGGCCCCTCAAAAGATAAAAACCCGCCAAACGAGCTTCTTGGAACCTTTTTAATAAAATTGTTTCAAGTTTTTTTTGGAGCATAAGAACCACTTGCTATAAATATTACGTTTTTAAGGCTGTTTAGCCGGGAATGTCTAGAAGCTTGTTAACATAGTTTTTAATGTCTGCGAAAACTCTTTCTTCTTCTCGTCTACCATCAATCTTTTTTATGCGACTAGGAAAAAGAAGCGATGCTTCTTCGAAGCCCTCAATAAGTTTTTGGTAAAAATCTTTATTTTCAGATTCAAAGTAATCTTTTTGTCCGCCTCTTATTTGTTGTCTTTCAAAGGATATTTCTAAATCAATGTCCAGGTAATAGGTTTGATGCGGGAGAAAATTAAGAGGAGGGAGCTCGTGAATTTTGAGGATTGTTCCTGCACCTAATCCTCTTGCATGGCCTTGGTAGGCAATTGAGCTATCAATGTAACGGTCACAAATAACGATAGTTTTTTCTTTGGAAAGCTCTTTTAGGATTACTTGGTTTAAGAGTTGGGCCCTGGACGAGGCAAAAAGGTATGCTTCAGCAGCCGGGTGAAGTGCCTCTTTAGAAGCTAGAATGGCTTCCCTTAGTTTTTCACCAAAAGTCGTACCTCCGGGCTCTCTTAAAACTATGACTCTAAGTCCTAGACCTTCGAGGTATATTTTAAGTGTCTTTAGCTGAGTTGATTTACCAGAGCCTTCTATGCCTTCAAAGCTTAGGAAATAAGAGGAAGGCGAGGAGGGAGGATGGAAGGGTGAAGTGTCTGGGGTCGTTTCTTTTAAATTTTTCATCTGACAGTGGTAACACACTTGAATCAGATTGGGGACTAGAGAAGTTTTTTAAATTTAAGCCGAGGACTATTAGTATACGTCCTGCTCTGGAGGCGGTTCATCGAAGTTATCACCATCACCTCTATCCTCTTGCCCGCCTGCATCCATGTCTTGATTCATATCCCTGGAGTCTTGGAATGAGTCCTCTCTTCCGTCAGCTTGTTGGCTTGCAATATCCCTTCCTTCGTCATCATCAAAACTTCTCTCTTCTCCATCTAGAGGTTCTTGATTCATGGATCTGCTGTTAGCTGTGCCTCTTGAAGGTCTCCCACCTCTATCACGATCCCTATCCATGTTTTGACCTCTGTTAGGTTCGTCCCCGTATCGGTCATCTCGGCGTTGGTCATCTCTTTGATCTCTATTCGGTCTTTCATTATTGGAATAATTTCTGTCTTCAATAAGGGGCCTTTTTCGCATGTTTCTCGATGAAGAATCAGGCATACGAGGAGGTCTATCCCTTGGAATCCTGGAGAAAGACTTGTCATTTCTGGAAGGCCTGCGAGGAGGTCTCTCCGGTCTCCTGTCTGGTGGAGGAGGTGGTGCATCAGCTCTTTGGGGCCTTTCAGGTTCTTTTCTTTCAACTCTTTTCGGTGCTGTTCGTTCCCTGTCTATTGATCTACTTCTTTTTGTAATCCTTTTTTTAGGGGCAAAAAACTCTGCTTTAACGAAATAGCCAATTCCAATTAGCGAGATGATGATGAGAATCATTGAAATTGTTTTTTCACTAAAGAACTCTTCATCATCATCCTTTTCTACAATGGGAGTTGTTTGGATAGGAGCTTCTTCCTCGTTTTTTTTTCTACCAAGGTGAACTAAATTAAATATTGTGTCTCCCTCTCTGTCACCGTCCTTAAGGTTATCTAAAACTTCCTTCTTAGATCCCCTAAAAATGTTATCTTTGGGTAAATGGGGTAGGTGGTCTCTTTGACCAAGCGACCTTCGATCAAACTCTGGCATTTCAAATATTTTGGACCATGTCTCGCCGTTATCATGACTGATGAGGTCAGTCACCAGGATCTCATGAGTTCCGATTTTTTCTTTTAGCACTTTGAGTGTTATGGGGCCGACTTTCTGTCCTTTTGCCAAAATATAGAACTCGCCATCTTCCTCCTCATCTCCTTCTTGGGCTTCCTGTTGTGAGCTTATGACAGTCTCTTCAGTAGCGGTTTCTTGAACTCCTTCTTGCCTTCTTTGGAAGGTTGGGTGAGCGAAAAGGTCGAACCATTGTTCTGTTCCCAACGATCTTATTTGAATTTCAGGGGTAAAAAGAGGAGAGCCTGATTCTATTTGCTTTTTAAGTGTTTCGACCCAAAAGGGGCTTAAAACCTGACTCCCTACCTTCAATTCATAGAGCTCTGAACTTGGTATCGTTTTTTCAACGATTTCTTCAGGGGTTATCTTGAAGGTTTGTATTATATCGGCCATTGAGTCTAGTTCATCACTCATTCTCTAATCCTTTTCTTGGATTTTTGTGTTGGTTTGCTTAAGCTAAACGGTCAATGGGGAAAAAATTTTAGGTGCTGAAAGAGGGGTAGGTTATGAGGCAAATATTGCCTAGAGTTTTGGAAAAGAAGTTTATCGGTAAAGCAAATTTAAAGGGTGTTGTGAGAAAAGAAAAAGAGGCGGCTATTTGGCCGCCTCTTATTAAAAAAAAGATTAAAACGCGCTATAGCCAAGTGTTAGGGCCAATTTACCATTATTAGCGAATTGACGTGCTGAGGTTTCGCCGTTAGCGATTCTTAAAGCGCTTGCTTCATATTCAAGGGTTGCGCTGAAGTCATCATTCATAGAGTAACTAACTGTTGGAGTCAGCAATACAGAATATTTATTATCTGAACCAGAGAAGTCTCCGTAAAGTGTTACAGAGTTTGATAAATTCAATTTGTCAGAGATTGCAAAAGTTGGATCGAGAGAAATACTTCCATCAGTTGAATTCGAACCTTCTGAAATGAAGTGGCCAAAATAAAGAGTACTTCCAAGTTTGAACTTGTTAGTCATTTTGTAAGTTGGTCCTCCTTCGAAAAGTCCATATCTAAGAGTTTTTCCGTCTTTTGGGTTGATTCTTTGTTCAGCTAAGAAAACACCGGCACTAGAAAGCTTTTCAGAGAACTTTTTATCAAGATAAAGCCTTCCTTGTGCGCCTCCATCAGCAGAACCACTTTCACCATATTTGTAGAACCTTATTTGTCCAGTAGCATTAACTCCATTTTTTTCTTCAGTAAGAAGCTTGCTTCTAGAGTACCCAAGGTATCCATAGTCATAGGTCGTTTCATAAGTGTCATCACCCTGGTTTTTAACCCTTAGGCGTAATTGGGATTTCAACTTATCTTTTTCAGAAATCTTATAAGATAAAAATGAGTCGAGTTTACTACCTTTATACTCTGTTAATCCTAAATCAGCTTCATGTTCTAGTTCAGCATATAGTGATAAAGGGGAGTCTTTTAATTGCTGATAAAAAGACTTTGATTCAGAAACACTCTTGTTGGCAGATGTTTCATTTGTTGCAGAAAAAGAAGGAGCGCTAACACTTAAAGCTAAAAGGGAAGCAACTGCCATTTTTTTTGTTTTCATATCGGTATAACTCCTTGAACATTGTTTCGGCTTAGAACCTGGGGCTAGAAAGTACAGGTTTTTGCGAAATATTCAAGGGAAAAAGTCGGGATTGAGTTTCCTTACATAGCTTTTGTAAGGAATTGTAAGAAAAAAGTCTGGTGAAGGATGATATTTAAAGGAATCGTGAAAAAGCGCATAGTCATTGTGCGTTATTTGGGGACTGTTGATGATTAGAGGTTCATGGAGTGGGTTGAATAGAAAAATCCTTTTGAATTTTCAATGGGTTTTAATGGTTTTAAGGTGGCTTTGCTTCCCATTCACTGCTTATTTTCTCCCCCTCTTTAGCTCCTCTGTTAAAAAAAGGCTGGATTTTGAGTGTCAAAATGCCCGAGACCCCCTTTCGAAGGGGTGGTCAGGTAATATAAGGGCGGATGTAGCTTTTGAAGTTTCAAGTGAGGGAGAGTTTGAGCAGGCCTTTCCACTTATTAAAGTTTCTCTCGAGCGGGATCAGAGAGTTGAGGTGTTTTATGCCTCAGATAGTCTTGAGAAGAGGATCCAAAATGTTTCAAAGGGTTCATTAACATCCTATAAAGAGAGGATTCGTTTTATAAGAATGCCTTTATTGTCCTCTTTCCCTTTATCTTTAGGAAAAGGACAGAGTTTTTTTCAACTCGTGACCGCCAAAAAACTTTTTCTTTGCCGCTATGACTTTTATCCCGAGCTCCTTCTCTACGGAGCCAGGGAGGGAATTGATTTTGTCCTTTTAAACGCGACCTTAAAGGGAAAAGAGGCTTTTTTAAGAAGGGAAGGTACTTTAAAGTATTTGATTTATCAGAGTCTCTACGGCCTTTTCGATTTTATTTTGACGGCGACTTTGCGAGACCTCGAACTTTTTAAAACTTTGGGAATGAAAGAAGAAAGGATGCTTCCTTTCGACTTAAGGGTCCTTCAAATAGAGAGCAGGACCTTAGTGGCAGAGGAATCTTTAAAGATGTTACCCGGGATGGCTTTTTTAAATAAGCTTTTTAAAAAAGTTCCTTTCAGCGATAGGCTTTTGATGGGTAGCTGTTGGCCTTCAGAAATGGAGTCTCTGGGATGTGAAACTCTTCAGAAAAAAATAATGGAAAAGGCCCAGTTAGTTGTTTTGGCCCCCCACAAACTTTCTAAGGAATCTCAAAATGAATTGGAAAAGTCCTATGTCAGTTTCTGTGGGACTCTACCTCATTTTGCTCCCCTAACTTTTGTCGATTTAAGAAGCGAGAAGCAAGATTGGGAGAGCTTGTTTAATAATTGGGAGAAAAATCCAGGCCCTATTGTGCTAACAACTCCTGGAATACTTTTAGAAGCCTATACTTTTTTTGGTTCTGCCTTTGTCGGAGGAGGTCATGGCAGGTCTATTCATTCTGTACTCGAGCCCTTTCTTGCGGGATGTAAAGTTTATTGTGGCCCAAAAACCCA
>DKQD01000083.1:5043-6257 GCA_002474345.1 Bacteriovoracaceae bacterium UBA7317 | reverse complement strand
ATACTCAAAATCATAGCAAATGGGATGACTGTAATGGTTCCGACTGACAGTGAAGATGGAATTAGAACACTTGTCGGTGAAACCGAAATCGATCAAGTTTACGAACTGTTAAACGATCATGAGGTTAAGGTTGATAACTCAACTTGGAACAGGCGTTATAGAGAATATATGCACAAAATTAAAACGGGTTCACTTCTTGAAATAGCAGATGTTTTAAGGTCTCTTTTCCTCTTAAAGAACTTAAAATCTTTAAGTTTTGGAGAAAAAAAGATGTTAGAAAACTGTAAGAACCTTATCGCACAGGAAATTTCTCTCGCGAATGGCGAAAATACTAAAGATGTTCGTTCAAAAATAGACGCCCAGTTTGTTTAAAATAAAGAGTTTTTTGCTGTTTTCTTTTGATTGATTTTCTTTTAAAAGGCCTTATTATAGATTTTTATTTTTGGCACACAATACCGATGTGCCAATGAAAACGAGACCAATATGGCCAAACCAATACAACTTTACAATAATATGTTGCGCAAAAAGGTTCCCTTCAACCCAATAAAAGAGGGGAAAGTTCTTTTTTATTCATGTGGTCCAACTACTTATGACTTTCTTCATGTCGGGAATGCTAGAGCTCTTGTTGTTGGAGATCTTTTTCATAGAGTTTTTGATTCGATGGGTTATGATGTCACATTTGTAAGGAACTTCACAGATGTTGACGACAAAATTATCGAAAAGGCCAATGAATTAGGGGTAGACCCTCTTGAGCACAGTGATCGTTTTATCAAAGAATGTCAGAAAGATATGGAATTTCTTGGAATGAAGGAAGCTTCTTTTACTCCAAAAGTATCTGAAACAATGGATGAAATTATTGAAATGATTGAGGGCCTTATTGATAAGGAAAAGGCTTACGTGCTTGAAGGGGAGGTTTTCTTTCATGTACCGAGTTTCAAAGAGTATGGAAAACTATCTAGGAAAAAATTAGATGAGCTTCAGCATGGAAGAAGAGTTCAAGTAGATAAAAGAAAGAAAAATGGTGCTGATTTTGTTTTATGGAAACCGGCCAAAGAGGGTGAGCCATCATGGGATTCACCTTGGGGAAAGGGTCGACCAGGTTGGCATATAGAGTGCTCTGCAATGGCAAAAAAGTATCTTGGTGAAACGATTGACCTTCACCATGGTGGTGTAGACCTGATGTTTCCTCATCATGAAAATGAAATAGCTCAATC
>DKQD01000083.1:738-4642 GCA_002474345.1 Bacteriovoracaceae bacterium UBA7317 | reverse complement strand
AAGATGTCTAAATCTTTGGGTAATGTAATTACAATTCGAAGTTTTGTTGAATCTTTCGGAGGAGAGGTTTTAAGGCATGTTTTAAGTTCGGTTCATTACAGGTCTAAAATGGATTGGACTCAAGAAGTGATTGAAAAAGCTATCTCAGAAATGGAGAGAATTCACGTATTTGTTCAAAATATGAAAGATACAGTTGAAAGTGAGGTAGACGAAGAAAGTGAAAAACACTTATTAGAAGTGGACTCCCTCTTAGAAAAAATGAAAAACGAATTATCAGATGACTTTAATATACCAGGAGCATTAAGCAGCTTATTTTCTTTAATAAGAATGATCAACAGAGAGTATTTTGGAGCTAAAAAAGAGGGGGACAAGATCTTTGTTGGTAAGAGTTTAAGGACTAAAATCCTTGAAACCATTACTTTTCTTGAAAAAAGCACAGGCCTTGTCTACGAGAATCCTGAAAGTATTTTATCTAAATTAAAATCGGCCAAAAAGTCTCTTTCTGGTACTACAGGCTTAAATGAGGAAGAAATCGAAGAATTGGTGAAGGAAAGAACAGCAGCAAGACAAAATAAAGATTGGGCCAAGAGCGATTTAATTCGGGATGAGCTAAAATCAAAAGGTGTTATTCTAAGAGACAACCCTGATGGAACTGTTTCCTGGACTTTTAAGTAAAAACAAAAATGGAAAAAAATTGCTTTAAACTCTCTTCTGAATATAAACCTTGTGGAGATCAGCCAAAGGCCATAGAAGAGTTAACTAATTTTTACTCTAATGGTGAGAATGAAAACATTCTATTAGGGGTAACAGGTTCTGGCAAAACCTTTACAACTGCCCATATAATTCAAAAGCTTGGAAAAAAGACTCTTATTTTGGCCCACAATAAAACTCTTGCTGCACAGTTGTATGCTGAGTTTAAGTCTTTTTTTCCTGAAAATGCCGTGGAATATTTTGTTTCATACTACGATTACTATCAACCAGAAGCTTACGTTCCGGGTTCAGATGTTTATATAGAAAAAGATGCTTCTATAAATGATGAAATTGATAAACTTAGGCATTCAACGACCAAAAGTCTTCTGACAAGAGATGATGTTATTGTTATTTCTAGCGTAAGTTGCATATACGGAATAGGTTCACCTTCAGAATATGACTCATTGAAAGCTACACTTTTCGTTGGGGATAATATCGATAGAGACGACTTTCTAAGAAAACTAGTAAGACTTCAATATGATAGAAATGATACGGATTTTTATAGAGGCTGTTTCCGCGTAAGAGGAGACCTTGTAGAAATCTTTCCTGCTAGTGAAGACAAAGAAGTTATTAGAATAGAGTTTTTTGATGATGAAGTTGAAACTATCTCTATTGTTGACCCCCTTAGAGGACAGTGTCTTGAGCAATTGAAAAAAGTTACAATTTTTCCAAAGTCTCATTATGTCGTAAGTTCAAATAAAATGGAAAGAGCAATTGAATCTATTAAAGTTGAACTTAGAGAAAGACTAATAAAACTTGGTAAAGAGGAAAAGTTAGTTGAGAGACAACGTTTAGAACAGAGAACTTTGCTTGATTTAGAAATGATGGAAGAGCTTGGTTATTGCTCTGGTATAGAAAATTATTCTCGCCATCTTACGGGAAGAAGTCAGGGAGAGGCTCCCCCTACACTTATAGACTATTTTGGTACAGATTTTTTGCTAGTTATAGATGAATCTCATGTGACTGTTCCACAGGTTGGTGGGATGTTTAGAGGAGATAGGTCAAGAAAAGAAAACCTTGTTAATTATGGGTTTCGGTTACCAAGTGCTTTAGATAATAGACCTCTTACATTTGATGAATTTTTACTAAAAATGAGAACTGTTCTTTATGTTTCTGCAACTCCTGGTGATTTTGAATTAAAAAGAACTTCAGGAGAATATATTGAACAAATAATTAGGCCGACAGGACTTCTTGACCCTGAAATTGAGATAAAAGATGCTAAAAACCAGGTGGAAGATCTTCTATTAGAAGCAAAAAGTGTAATCAAGAGAGGAGAGCGAGTTCTTGTTACGGCGTTAACAAAAAGGTTAGCTGAAGAATTAACGAACTTCTATCAGTCGGTAGGTATGAAGGTTCGTTACTTACACTCAGATATTGATACTTTGGAAAGAGTTGAAATAATTAGAGATCTTAGGGCCGGTAAATTTGATATTTTGGTTGGAATTAACCTTCTAAGAGAGGGCTTGGATATTCCTGAAGTTTCTCTTGTTGGAATTTTAGATGCTGATAAAGAGGGATTTTTAAGGAGTGAGAGGTCACTTATTCAAACAATTGGAAGAGCAGCTAGAAACGATAAAGGAAGGGTGATTTTATACGCCTATAAAAAAACCAAAAGTATTGAGAAGGCTTGTAGCGAAACAAAAAGGCGAAGGGATTTACAAGAAAAATATAATAAATCTAACGGGATTACGCCTCAAACAATTACTAAGCCTATTTCTGAAGGTGTTATTGAAGCTATTAGGGGAAGCAAAGGAAAGAAAGGAAAAATTGAAAAGAAACACCTTTCAAGTTTTGACCTTAAAACTTTGGAAAAAAGGATAAGTGAGCTTAGAGCAATGATGAAACAAGCAAGTAGAGAATTAAGATTTGAGGATGCTGCGAAAATTAGAGACGAAATTAAAAGCTTATCTGAAGCGAGGCTTCTTCTTTAATCTGTAAAAAGGAAATTTATTCCAATCATTAAATCATTAATAACTTCTTTTGTTAGAATGGTTTTATGAGAAGGAAGACTCCACTATTTATATACCTAATCAGCCTTTTAATATGTATTTTCTTTTCTAATTTTATTCAAGCTAAAGTAAAGTCGGATACATTTAAAGTGACAGTTAAGGGCCGGTCGATAGAGGTTGTATCTCCCCAAAATTTTAGTGAAAAATTGAGTGTTATTGTTGTTAATGAAAGTCTTACGAAAATAGTTTTTAAGGCAATGAAAGATACAGGAAAGTCTTTAGGCTTTTTGATATTGGAACCGAAGTCTTTTGCTAGTCTGAACTTAACTTTTGAGGAAAGTAATGTCGAATATTACTTAATTCCTTATTCTCCATCATCTCAAAAAATAATTTTAAAAATTGGGCGAGAAGTTTATGATATCCCATACCAAAAGTAGTTTTGAAAAAACGATTTTAGTTATTTCAGATATTCACCTGGGTGCGGGTGAAATGGTCAACGGAAAAAGAAACCTATTAGAGGACTTTCACTATGATAAGGAATTTATTGAGTTTCTGGATTATTACTCTACAGGACCATATGAAAAGAGAGAGGTAGAATTAATAATTAATGGAGATTTTTTAGATTTTTTAGCAGTCCCATTTGTGAATTATTTTGATGATGAATTTTGGAGTGAAGAAGCTGCCTTAGAAAAGTTAAAAATTATTTTGGATGCTCATAAAAATGTTATGGACTCTTTGAGCAAATTTATTTCAAAAGGTGATAAAAAATTAATCTATATTGTTGGAAATCATGATGGTGAATTCCTTTTTGAATCGATGAGGGATTACTTCATTAAACTTTTTCCTAAGACAGTCAGGAATAATATTTTATTTAGATTTGAAAAAGATGGTGAATATAGTCCTCATCCTGGGATCGTGATTAAGCATGGCCATGAATATGAAATTCCTAACCAAATAGACCCTGAGGGATCAATTATAATCACCGAGGAAGGAAGGAAATATTTTCTTCCTCCATGGGGCTCTTACTATGTAACTAGAGTTATAAATAAATTTAAAGAGGAAAGAGCTTATATTAACTTGGTTAGGCCAATAAAAAAGTTACTTATCAGTGGAATTATTTATGATACGTTGTTTACATTAAGATTCATGTTGGCCAATATTTACTACATTTTTATGGTTCGTTTCATTCTTTACTTCAAATACAG
>DKQD01000083.1:0-399 GCA_002474345.1 Bacteriovoracaceae bacterium UBA7317 | reverse complement strand
AAAAGTTTAAAAGAGATAATTGAAAATATGAAAAGAGAACTTAAAGTTTTCCAGGTCTCAGAAACAATTGTTGAGGATTTTTTTGAGGAAAGGAAGGATGTTGGTGTTCTTATAATGGGTCATACTCACTACCCATCGATAACAACTTATTTTGATGGAGCCACTTTCATTAATACGGGTACTTGGGTAAAAATGAACTATTTAGACTTCGATAAACAGTCCCAAAATAATGACCTAACTTATGCAAAAATTAATATTAAAAGTATTAAAAAGAGTGGAAAGGTTAGAAGTAGAAACCTAAAGAATTTAGATATTCATTTTAATGTTTGGAAAGGGAAGAGTGAGAATCCTTTTAGAGGATTCTAGAACTCTGCATAACAAAGCTCCATGAACATTTTT
>DKQD01000106.1 GCA_002474345.1 Bacteriovoracaceae bacterium UBA7317 | reverse complement strand
TTTGCTTATTGCATTGACCCATGGGATGCCGATCAAATAATTGAAATTTTGAATAAAAAAAGTCTGAAGCTTAAGGCCATTATCAATACTCACGAGCACGGTGACCATACACGGGGAAATGAAAGTCTTGTAAAAAAGACAGGTTGCCAGGTATGGGCCCATAAAAATGCTAAAGGTAAGATTTCAGGGATAGATACTTTTTTAAATGGCGGGGAGAAAATTTCCCTGGAAAGGGGATGGTCTCTTCGCGTTTTGGATACCCCTGGGCATACCTTTGCCCACCTCTGCCTTTTACTTGAAGGACCAGATGGTCCAACGGGCCTTTTTAGCGGAGACACATTATTCAATGCCGGTGTTGGAAATTGTCACAATGGAGGAGATCCTGAAGTTCTTTTTGAGACTGTTTCAGAGCAGTTAAAGGACTTGCCGGGAGATGTTTTGTTGTATCCTGGTCATGAATACTTGGAGAATAACCTAGGTTTTACTCTTGATAGAGAGCCGAGCAATGCAAAGGCAAGGGACCTTTTTAATGAAGTGCAAAAAATTAACCCATTGCCGAGTGGATACAGGATTTTCAACATGGATTTAGAAAGAAAAATAAATACATTTTTTCGTCTAGAAAATGAAGAGATAAGAAAAGGTTTACCTGGAGTCGTAGATTCTGATAAACAAGTCTTTTTAAGGCTTAGAGAACTTAGAAATAAATGGTAAATTTCTTGCCTGAGCCTTTTTAAGAAATGTTTAGTAGTTAAATTTTAGGAGGAATGAATGCCTTTACCAAAAATAGGAAACTTGGCCCCCGCTTTTACTCTTTTAGACGAAGATGAAAATAAGATCTCTTTAAAGGACTTTAAAGGAAAGAAAAACGTAGTAGTTTATTTCTACCCAAAGGCCCTTACACCTGGTTGTACGACTCAAGCTTGTGCTATTCGGGATTCTAAGAAAAAGTTTGATAAATCCGGAACAGTTATTTTAGGAATAAGCCCAGATGCTCCTAAAAAGCTTATGAATTTTGTTGAAAAAAAAGACCTTAACTTTACATTGCTCTCTGATGAGGATCATAAAATTGCTGAAAAGTATGGGGTGTGGGGCTTAAAAAAATTTATGGGTAGAGAGTATATGGGTGTTCATAGAATGACCTTTATTATTGGTAAAGATGGTCGCCTTAAGCATATAATGGAAAAAGTGAACACGAAGACACATCACGAAGATGTACTTCTTTATATTAAAGAAAATCTCTAAGCGTTATTAAAGACTGCAAGAGGCAGGGCTTTTTTGCAGTCTTTTCCAATCAGGGAGTCCTCATGAAGCAGCCCCTAGGGTTATCTAAAAAGCCTTTTTCTTCTATTTCCTCGTTTTTTATTTTCATTCTTTGTTTAAACTTCCTTACTTCTTGTGGGCAGAGAAATCAAAGAAGACCACTAATTGATTTGGGAGATACAAAAAAGCCCTCGATAGAAGATGGTGTTCTGGAGGTAAGAGATGAACTTTACTCCTGGCTTGAAGAAGCTGCATCAGGGCCTTTGAGCTATCCTGAAGAAAGGGAACAATTGACCTATGATATTGTTTATAAAAATCCGAAAAAAATTAGTTTTCGGGTCACAGGATCTAACCTTTTTTGTAAAGGATATTTTAAAAGGGCTTCAATAACTAAAAGATTTTTAGAAGGTGATAATGAAAAAGGTATCTACTCTTTTTCTGTGGTGAAAAAATTAAAAGATTTTGAATTAGATATTGGTTATGGAAAGGAAGCTAGAGAGGATTGCGAGGACTTTTATAAAAAGTCTGAGTTACCTCCAATAAAAGAAACGGTAAATCCAGAAAAGAGAAGGGAAGAGTTTTTAAGTTTATTTAAAGAGAAAATTGATTCATCACTACGGGCATGCCGGTCTAATGAATTATTTAAAGGGCAAAGATGCGTGGATTTAGAGATGGAGTTTTCTAAAAGTTTCTACCGACAACTTTCGTGGAAAGAAGATGCTGCTAATTTAAATATGGTTTTTTCATTACAATCTGTTGATGGTATGACGTCTCAAAAAGAAGTCAAAATATACTTCAGTCCTTTTCGCTATTACCTTCCCGGTGGGAATGTTTTGGCAAAAAAAGGTGACTTTCCACAAGTTCAGAGGAATCAAAGTGTTGATTTCATATTTGAAATCAGGAACTTGAAATTACTTTTTTCTTCAAATTAATTGGAATTTGCTAGGATCTTCATGGTAGAAGACCATCTTATTGGAGGTTACCGTGTCGCCTTTTCTCTGTTTTAAAAGAAAAAAAATTACTTCGTTCCTAGCATCTCTTTTGATCCCCGTTCTAATTTTAAGCTCATGCCAAGGCCACTCTCTTAAACAAATTGGTCTTATGACCTATAATGTGGAAAACCTTTTTGACACTAAGCATGATAAGGGTAAGCGGGATTGGGAGTATTTACCGAAAGAGTTTGTCGGAAAAGAAAAGGAATGCAAGAAGATCAGGAAAAAGAGGTATAGGAATAACTGTTTAAAATCTGATTGGACTCATAAAAGACTTCAATTGAAACTTTCTCAAATCAAAAGGGTCATTTTTTCAAATGGAGGGGAAAAACCGGAGTTTTTGGCCCTTCAAGAAGTGGAAAATGAGAATGTTATAAGTCTTCTGGCAAAGGAGCTTGGTTACTCCGACATGATAGTTTCTCAGAGCCCAGATAAAAGAGGCATAGACCTTGCAATTCTCTATTCAGAATCTTCCTCTTTAAAAAAAGTGGGGGTTTTTGAGCATGAGCTTAAAGATGGTTATTTTAAAAGACGTCCAAGTCGAAATATTCTAGAGGGACATTTTTTAATTAATGGGAAATACGACCTTGCAATTTATGTCAATCACTGGCCAAGTCAAGGAAACCCTACGCGAGCGAGGGTTTCGGCTGCAAATAAACTGAAGTTTTTGATTGAGAAAAGGTTAAAAGAAAAGCCAACAGGAGCTATTTTGGCAGTTGGTGATTTTAATATTCTTCCCTATGAAAACCCACACCCAGTAAATAATATTTTTCTTTCATTAAAATCTATGAAAGATGTTCATGAGCTTTTTATGAATAATTCTTCCATTTCCCAAAAAGAAAAAAATAAAATTCCACTTGGGACCTACTTCTACCCACCCAAGAGGGAGTGGAACCGTTTTGACAGAATTTTTGTCAA
>DKQD01000208.1 GCA_002474345.1 Bacteriovoracaceae bacterium UBA7317 | reverse complement strand
AAGAAAAACCAAGAAATTCAAGCCTACCTTGAAAAGGTTTTACTAGAAATAAAGTCGTTTGAATTCTCTATCACTCATCCTGATGATATGAAGGAGATGCGTTCCGCCGTTGAAAAGATATTACCGGACTGGGCCGAGGGCCTTGAAAAAAAGCTTTTTATTGATGATATGATGGAGCTTTGTAAGTTTTTCCAGGAAATAACGATAACAAAAATGCTTAATGTAAAACTTCAGGTTGTAAAAGATAATATGTGTCGTTTGTTTCATGAAGATAACAACCATCAAAGGCTTCTTTGCACCTATTTAGGCTCTGGGACCGAGTGGATAGAGGATTCTTTTGTTAATAGAAAAAGGCTTGGTAAGGGAGATAATAGAAGAGTTATCCAGGATTGGGATAAGGTTCAGCATGCCGAAAACTTTGAGGTGATTGTTTTACGAGGAAAACTTTTTGCAGGAATTAAAAAGGGAGCTGTTCACCGCTCCCCACCTCTAAAGTCACCAAAGGACTATAGGGTTTTATTAAAAATGGATGAAATCTAAAGTCTTTTTCCAATTAATGGGCGTGGGGCTGATAAAAGGCTGAGAAAACTCCGATAGCAATGAGAAGGCTCCCCTGCATATAGCCCCAATTGATAAAGTGTTTCTTATTCGACATCCTTGAAAGAAGCTTTTCACCCCCTATAGAGACCACTGAAACTACGAGCATTAAGGTCAATGCCATTCCGATGGCAAAGAAAAAAATATTCTGAATACCATCAAAGGAGTTTCCCGAATTGAGGCCTGAAAGGTAGGCGCCAACTAGGGTTGGGCAAGGAACGATTCCTGTCGCTATTCCCAACATAAGAGCGGAGATAAAGCCTGTCGCGGTATCGGGCTTATTGTGGTTATGATGATTGTGGTGATGGCCATGACTATGATCATGGTCATGGTCATGATTGCTTGAATGGGCGGCACAACAATGACTTTTCTTCCCCATAAACTCTCTGTAAATGGCCCAAGCACCTAAAGCAATAATTAAAAGGGCACTACCATTTTTTAGAACTTCTTTTATAAAGTTTGGCTCAAATTGTTTTTGACCCTGAGTGATTGCCATGTGGGAGACTAAGGCGATTAGAAGAACGGCAAGAGAGTGGGTGAAAGCTGAGGAAAAAGAAATAACGACACCTTCTTTCCATGTTTTTTCACCTGATGCAACATATGTTAAGAGGGCCGTTTTTCCATGACCTGGTTCGATTGCATGAAGGAAGCCAAATCCTAATGCCAAAATAGATGTTAATTGAATCTCTTCCATTTGAACAACCCTCATTCTTGAGTGAACTTTTGCAAGTCATTTGCAATAGTATTTAAAAGCAATTAGATTGCCAAGCCCATTATAAAGGCTTTCTTGAAAATAAGCACTCAAATTGAGAGAGACAAAAAGAGTCTGACAATAGGAAAGGGCACATAAAAAACGAAGGCCCGTGTTTGTTTTAATCTTTAACCTCTTTATTAAAAAGAGGGTTTCCCTGCTTCATTATAAAATATCCAAGGAAAATCAAAATGAAGATCATTGTGCTAAAAATCTTTAGGGAATGAGAGTAGTTCCCATAAATCATATGGCGTCGATAGCTTTTTGGTAGAACTTCTTCCAGCTAGGTCCCCCAGGATTTGTTTTTTCAACAAAGTCCCTTAAAACTCTCAAAAGGACCGTCGGTTTTTTTTAAGTAGCGGAGTTCATAAAACTCAATGTTTGTTGAAACGCCTAAACTAGTCCAAAGCTTGGTAAATAAAAAGACTGTCAGCATTCCCGTTAATAAGGAAGACCACCAGACCCAATCGCTGATAGTACCTTGTTCCCTTACAAGGTTTGTGACCAGATTTGGGGTGTCGGTTGAAAAGGTTATGGGCACCATTGAAAAGCCTAAAAGCCATCAGGGCATTTTTCTTTCACATAAGAAGAAGCCACTCACCGACTCTTTTGATTTAAAATAGGAATAAGCGCCAATTGTGATTGAAAGACTTAAGAAAGACGCGATCCAAAGCCAGTCGGCCATTTGCAGCTTAAGGGTCATAAAGAATACCTCTTCCGCTTTTTTAACGAAAATTTTTTATATTAGCCTTTTTATAGGGAATAACGTACGAATGCAAAAATTCATGCAAAAAATGGTAATGACACGTCTAGAATTTAATACGACAATTATGAAAATTTAATTGATGATTTCCTTTTAACTTAACCAGGGGTTTAAAAATGAACGCAAAAACATTAATGACTGTGATTGGGGTTATTACTTTAATTGAAGGGTTTGGCTTTTACTTTGGAGCTGAGGCCGTCACTTCTGGAGGCTTTCCTCAACTTTCAGGTAATGCGTTGCAGGTTGGAGCTATAATGCACGAAGCTCTTGCCTCAATTATGATTGGGATGGGCTGCTTAATCTTATTTTTAAGAAATAATACTGGTGAAGCTGCTAAAAATAGCCTTATGGGAATAGCTTTGGCCAACCTTGTTTTTTTAGTTGGTGGGTCTATTCACCTTGTTAATTCACCAGCAAAGCCACCTCTACCAGCTTTAGGTCTTATGCTTGTGATTGCGATTGCTTGTTTTGTTTCAGCTAAAAAAGTTAAGGTTGATTAGAAAGAACCTTTAACTTTTTTTCGAAGAATATATAAATTCATATGACTTCATGGCCTTAAGTTTTTTAGGGCCATGCTTTTTTCTTCAAACTCTTTTAAATCATTTCTTTTTTTCATTTTCTTAACCAAGTGATATTCTTTTTTAAATTCAATGAACAAAAGGGAGTTTGTCATTATGAAAAAATCAATCCTTTTAGGATTACTTTCGGTAGTTTTAATAAATGGTTGTGGGCGGCCTGAAAATTATACTGAAAAGGCAAGAATCGATTTCAGTGCTGCCTATTCAACTCTTATGGCAACTTATAATCAGGGTGTTTTAATTGCCGCTGTGAAAAATACTGACACAAATAGAGTCAGGCGTTTTTGGCTTAACCCGAATGTTTCAGAGAGCGGAGAGTTCAATGCTCTCTTCGAGCCGGGCCGTTGGGATTTTTATGCTGTAGGTTTTTCTGGCTCGAGCTTTACTGCTGAGAGTTTAACTTATAAATGCGGATATCAAGGCCCAGTTGAAATTACTCCGGGACTAAATCTTATATCTATGAATCTAGGAACATGTGCTTCAGGTTCTAACGATAGGTACTCAAACAGCGAAAAAATCTCCCTAGCAAATATTTGCAAAACGAATTTTAATAGCAATTTTCATTGCGGTCCATAATTACG
>DKQD01000025.1:3799-15480 GCA_002474345.1 Bacteriovoracaceae bacterium UBA7317 | reverse complement strand
TTTTATTTCATTGAGAGATTTCCTACCAAAGTTTTTTGTCCTGAGCATTTCACCTTCTGTTTTTGAAACTAACTCGTAGATATATTTTATATTAGCGTTTTGAAGACAATTTGCGGACCTAACAGATAACTCAAGTTCTGATACTGGCTTCAAAAGTGCATTATTAGTTACTGGTGCCGACTGAGAAACTTTAGACTCTATGCGATGAACCTCTTCTTCGTCTTCAAAGTTGAGGAAGACTGCAAGTTGATCTCTCAAGATTTTAGCGGAATATGCTACAGCATCTGATGGCTCAATACCTGAGTTAGTCCAAACCTCTAAAGTTAACTTATCAAAATCTGTTCTTTTACCTACACGACTGTTGGTAACAGTATAGTTAACTCTATGAATAGGAGAAAATAAAGTGTCTATAAAAATCCAGCCAACAGGCAATTCGTACTTCTCTTGATTTTCTGAGGCGGTAACATAACCTTTTCCACGAGCTACCTTTATCTCTATTCGTAAAGATCCACCTGAAGAAATATTGGCAATAACATGTTCTTTATTCAAGATTTGAACATTATTAACCTCAGCTATATCGCTAGCTTTAACAACACCCTCTTCATTTTTTTCAAGTACAAGGTTTACTTCTTCATTTCCTGTCAACTTAAACCTAACTTCCTTCAAGTTAAGGATAATTTCAGAAACTTCTTCTTTAACATTATTTATAGTGCCAAATTCATGGGTCACACCTTCTACACGTATGGCGACGATGCCCGCTCCTTGTAGGGATGACAACAAAGCTCTACGCAAAGAGTTGCCCAAAGTCTGGCCGTAGCCTCTTTCAAGAGGTTTAGCAACAAACTTTCCATAGTTACTTTTTGCTGAGTCTATATCGACCTCTAGCGCAACAGGTCTAATCATGCTCGTCCAGTTTTTGGCGACAAATCTATTCATATCATTCTCCAAGGATACTAAGTACTTAAGGGCATTCCATTCTACATACGATTAAATACTATAATGGAGCATGCTCAAAAGAAAAGTAGTTTTTTTATGCAGTATTCCTAAACCCTTCTTCTTTTTGGAGCCCGGCAACCATTATGGGGAATAGGACTCTTATCAGCAACTGAAGTTATTTTAATACCTAGACCTATAAGGGCTCTAATAGCGTTCTCACGCCCTGCGCCTGGTCCTTTTACTCTAACCTCTACACTGCTTAGACCATGCTCTACAGCCTTTTTAGCAGCTTCTGAGGAAGCCATTTGAGCAGCAAATGGAGTAGACTTTTTAGATCCACGAAAGCCTAACTGTCCAGCACTAGCCCAAGCTATAGCTTTTCCTGCTGGATCAGTGAAAGTTACAATAGTGTTATTAAAAGAAGCCTGAATATGGCATATACCATGTGTTATATTCTTCTTAACTTTTTTCTTACTTACTTTTTTTGCCATGAATTTTTCCTAATCAACGTCACTAATTATAAAAACTAGCCCTTCATTTGTTTAATTGATTTTTTACCAGCGATAGCAACAGCAGGACCTTTACGTGTTCTAGCATTCGTGGAAGTCCTTTGGCCTCTTACGGGCAGTCCTCTTCTGTGTCTGATTCCTCTATAGCAACCTAAGTCCTTAAGCCTTTTAATGTTTAAACCAACTTCTCTTCTTAAGTCACCTTCTACCGTATAATCTTCTTCAAGAAACTTTCTAATGCGTTGAACTTCTTCCTCAGTCAAATCATTTGAGGATTTCTTCAAATCAATTTGAGCCTTAACTAACACTTCTTTAGCTATAGAGGGACCTACACCATATAGTGATTGAATTGCGATCTCCATGATTTTATTTCGAGGAATATCAACACCAAGAATTCGAGCCATTTTTTATCTCCTCAGGACGAACTAATTAACCTTGTCTCTGCTTATGTTTTGGACTTGTTTTACAAACTACTCTAATCACATTTTTTCTTTTTACGACTTTACAATCTTTACAGATTGGCTTGACGCTTGCTCTTACTTTCATTTTTATCTACCTTTACTTCTATACGTTATTCTTCCCTTGCTTAAATCATAACGACTAATTTCTACTAATACCTTGTCACCAGGAAGTATTTTTATAAAGTGCATTCTCATCTTTCCAGATATATGAGCTATAATATCCTTACCATTTGGTAATTTAACCTTGAATTTAGTATTAGGAAGTAGTTCTGTAACTTCCCCCTCTACCTCTATAATATCTTTCGAGTTGCCCATTATAAGTCTACCTATAAGTTTTAGATTGATTTAATATATAAGCACTTGTAATAATGCAAGTGTTAAATCTTTTAAAACCAATTTTTTTAAGGCTTAACTGCCTTCTCAATCGCTTTAAAGACTGAAGCTGACTCATGCGACGCATCAACAACAAAAAGTCTGTCTGTTTCTTTATAAAATTCAAGAACTGGGTCTATAGTTTCTTTAAAAACATCTAATCTTTTACCTACAGTCTCTTCTTTATCATCATCTCTCTGGTAAAGATTACTTGAGCCACAGGAGTCACATTTCCCTGGAACCGAAGGGCTTTTTGAAATTAGGTTATAAATGTCACCACAGTCTTTACACATACGCCGATTTATCAAACGCTCTTTAAGCACTCCAAGATCAAGCTCAAAGTAAATTGCACGGCTAAAGTGCGATGATAAAATTTCACTCTCTAAGGCTTTAGCCTGCTCAATATTTCTAGGAAACCCATCAAAAATGTACTTATTGTTTGATAAATCACAATTTGCTTTGAGTAGTTCAAGCACAAGGGAGTCATCTACAAGTTTTCCAGATTTAATTACATCTGAAACTTTATTACCTAGAGTACTACCTTTTTTTATCTCATTTCTTAGGAGATCCCCCGTAGAAACGTGAGAATAACCTAGTTCTTTTACCAAAAGTGACGCTTGAGTGCCTTTCCCAGACCCCGGAGCGCCCAAAAATACCAAATGCATAAGTTAAAACCTTCTTTTTGTGCCGTTGTATTTACCTTTAGACTTATAAGCTGATTCAAGTTTATCCGCATACAAGAATGACTGGACATTCATCATTACCCTAATAGAAACACTTACCAAGATAAGCATTGCTGTTCCACCGAAGTTAGTGGCTTGGCCTGTTATCATAGAAGGGAAGATACAAATCACGACTAAAAATAAAGCACCGAAGAAGGTTAACCTATTTAGTATGAAATCTAAAAACTCTTTGGTTTTAGCACCAGGTCTTACACCGGGAATAAAGGCGTTGTTTTTTTGCAACATCTCAGAAACTTTTTTAGTTTTGAATTGTATAGGTGCATAAAAATAAGCCATATATACAATTAAAGCTGCAAAAAATAAGTTAAAAAGTAATCTCCCTGGCTGTAACGAATCAACAATGGAGCTTATGTAAGGTTTAATCCTTTCATCTGTAATAAAGTTTGCGAACGTCGCTGGTGCAGCAAGTAGGGATGACGCTAAAATTGGAGGCATAACACCGCCTGTATCCACTCTAACTGGTAATGTTTGGGTCCCACCATATACACGATTATGAATCACCTTTTTGGCATATTGAACAGGAACACTCCTAAAGGACCTTTCTATAAAAGCAACCACATAGAAGGAAGCAAAAATGACGAAAACAATCATCATTAACTCTATTCCCTTAAGTTCCCCACTACGGTATAAGTCCATTTTTTGAATAAGTTCAGAAGGTAATGCAACTGCGATACCAGCGAAAATAATTAATGAAACACCATTTTCTAAGCCGTACTCCGTTATTCTCTCACCTAGCCACATAAGAAACATCGTGCCAGCAGCTAGAGTAATCATAGTAGTAAGCCTAAATAACATTCCGGGTTCAGGAATGATCGGCATTCCTGCTGGGCTTTTTAGGCTTTCGAACATTGCAGCCATTCCATACCCTTGAACACAACACAAAATTACAGTTGCATAACGTGTCCATTTTTGAATTTTTTTATGACCTTCACTATCTTCTTGTAACTCTTGAATTTGAGGGACTACTTCTCCAAGGAGGCTGAATATAATAGAAGTAGTAATATATGGCATTATACCCAAAGCTAAAACAGAGAATCTTTTAAATGCACCACCACTGAATGTGTTAATCAAATCAAAGATGCCTGCGCCACCTTCACTAAAATAACTTTTTAAGGCTGTTGCATCTACACCTGGCACTGGGACCTGAGCCGCCATTCTAAATACTATCAACAGAAGGAATGTAAATAATATCTTCTTCTTAAGCTCTTCAAGCTTTCCTTGCGCTAAAGCCATCACCAACCTTCCTTTCTCTTTTAATATTAAGCTTTCTTAATATCTTCTATAGTTCCACCAACTTTGGCAATTGCTTCCTTTGCAGAATTGGAAAACTTTTCTATGCCTTTAAAGACTAAACTTTTAGTTATGTTTCCCATACCTAAAATTTTAATTGGGAGTCTTCTCAGTTCTCCTTTCAAAAGGCCCTTAGAGATAATCATCTCTCTTGTAACTTCACCTTCTGTGAAAGCTCTATCTATTTGGGAAAGGTTTAAAACAGCATATTCTTTTTTGAAAGGAGCGTTCTTAAAACCTCTCTTAGGTAGTTTCATGTAAAGAGCAACTCCGCCACCTTCAAATCCAGGTCTAACTCCGCCGCCAGCTCTGGCTTTTTGACCTTTATGTCCTTTTCCTGCTTGAGTGCCAGTACCTGAACCTTGTCCTCTACCAATTCTTTTAATATTTTTGTGTGTGCCCTTGGGGCTACTTAGATTGTTTAGCTTTAACATATATCACCTACCAACAAGACTATTCTTTAATTTCAAGAAAATTAATTACTTTCTTAATCATTCCCCTAACTGAAGGAGTATTTTCAAGTTGTTTTTCACTACCGACACCCTTTAATCCTAAACCTCTAACAGTAGACTTTTGTTTATCGGTTTTACCAATCATGCTCTTTTTTAACTTTACAGTTATAGTATCTGAATGCGCCATAATTTCCTCTAAGCTTTCTTATTTAATACGGGTACCTTTTACATCTATATCTCTAGCTTTAGCAACTTCCTCAACAGATCTAAGCTGCTTTAATGCGTCGAAAGTAGCCTTAACTACATTATGTGGGTTATTACCACGTAGTGATTTAGTTAATACGTTCCTTACTCCAGCGAGTTCCAAAATACTTCTACAAGCACCGGCTGCCTTTACCCCAGTACCTTCTGCTGCTGGTTTAAAAAGGATTTTTCCAGCATCAAAGCAACCTAGTACTGTGTGTGGAATTGTTCCAGCGTCTATTGGAATATTAAATAGATTTTTTTCTGCTGCCTGAGTCCCCTTTCTTATCGCTTCTGGAACTTCCTTAGCTTTTCCTAAACCAAAGCCAACTCTTCCTTTTTTATCGCCAACAATAATTAAAGCACTAAAAGAAAATCTTCTACCACCTTTAACAACTTTAGCTACTCGATTTACAGCAACAACCCTTTCTTCAAGCTCAGGTTTTGTTGTAGCTTTTCTTTTAGCGGGAGCATTTCTTTTATTCTTTTTATCTTCCACTTTTTCGCTGTTATCTTTAACCACGTTTTCCATTTTTGTCTCCATCTAGAACAAGTTAAATTTGAATACCGCTCTCTCTTATGGAATTAGCTACTGCAGCAACTAAACCGTTAAATTTACAACCATTCCTATCATAAACAGCTTTTTCGATATTTTGATCTTTAAGCTTGCCTGCGACAATTCCACCAATTTTTTTAGCGCCTTCAAGGTTTTTCTTAATCTCTCCGTCAGAACTTTTGCCAAATGTCTGCACACTAAACAAAACTTTGTGAGTTGAATCATCTACAACAATTACACGTAAATGTTTCGATGTTTTACTAGTCATAATCCTAGGGCGATCACTTGTTCCTGAGATTTTATTACGTAAACTCAGTCTTCTTCGGTATTTGTTCGCTAGCTTAGGGTTTTTAATTTTACCTTGTTGCTTCCTCATTTTTATTTTTCCTTAAATTGTTAAAAAGCCTTATTTACCACCAGTTTTACCAGCTTTTCTGATAATAGTTTCTGTGGTGTACTTAATTCCTTTACCCTTATAAGGCTCAGGAGGTCTCATGGACCTTATTTTTGCAGCTACTTGGCCTACGATTTCTTTATTACAACCGCTGATATGAATAACATTTTTTTCTACCTTGGCTGAAATCCCTTTAGGCAATTTATAATGGATTGGGTGTGAATAACCAAGGTTAAGTTCTAAGGAATCCCCTTTTACACTCGCCTTATAACCGACACCAGTATACTCAAGAGACTTTGTAAATCCTGAGACAACTCCTACGACCATATTGTTTAACACGGTTCTAGTGGTGCCCCACATAGCCCTAGATGTATTAGAATCATCCTTAGGTGTTACAACAATAGAATTATCTTCTTTAGTTATGTTTACATAGTCAGTGAAATTATAAGTCAGTTCACCCTTTGGGCCTTTAACTTTGACATCGGAACCGTTTATAACTACTTCTACTTTATCTGCTACCGCAATTGGTTGCTTACCTATTCTTGACATTTTATTCTCCTACCAAACATTACAAAGGATTTCCCCACCAACCTTTGCTTTCTTTGCAGCTTTGGAGGAAAGTATACCCTTGGAAGTAGACAAAATAGACACACCTAAACCACTAAGGACTCTAGGGAAGTCTTCGTAACCCCTATACTGTCTCAGACCTGGTTTAGAAAATCTCTGTAGACCTACAATAGACTTCTTATCTTTAAAAAGGACTCTTATTTTCACATCACTTTGAGATTTTGCAATTATTTTAAAAGACTTGATATAACCTTCTTCTTTTAAAACTTTGCATATACCAGCCTTTAATTTACTTGCTGGAAATTCTACTCTATCGTGACTAGCGCTTAGAGCATTTCTTATTCTGGTGAGCATATCAGCTACTGGATCGGTCATCATAGTACTATTCTCCTACCTAAACCTTAATTACTTTTTTCATTCTTAAAAGGCATTCCAAGAGATTTAAGTAGCTCTCTGCCTTCTTCATTATTTCTTGCGGTTGTTACAATCGAAACGCCAAGACCTCTAACTTTATCGATTTTGTCGTAGTTGATCTCAGGGAACATAATTTGTTCTTTCAATCCTAAGTTATAATTACCTTTACCATCAAAACCTTTAGGAGAAACGCCTCTAAAGTCTCTAACTCTAGGCAAAGATATATTGATCAGCCTGTCCAAGAATTCATACATCCTCGAACCTCTTAAAGTAACAAAAGCACCTAAAGATTGACCTTTCCTTAACTTAAAGCCTGCCTCTGATTTTTTAGCCTTTGCAACCACTGGTTTTTGCCCAGTAATTAGAGATATGTCATTGGCTATATTTCCAACAATTTTAGAGTTTGTAACACAGTCTTTAGTAACACAATTAACAACAATTTTTGTTAGCTTTGGAACCATATTAACGTTTTGGTGGCCTAACTTTTCTTTTAGTTCACCTTTAACTTTATCATTATATAAATTTTTAAGCCTACTCATGTTTACACCTTAACCTTATTCAATTATCGAACCGCACGAAACAGATACCCTGACTTTTTTGCCATCTCTATTTTCAATACGAACTCTTGTTGCTTTTTTAGTTTTGGGACTTAGTAAAGCTACGTTACTAATGTGCAAGCTACCTTCCATATCAGTAATACCGCCGTTTGGGTTTTCCTGAGTTGGCTTTACGGTTTTTTTAACAAGATTAAGTCCCTTAACCCAAACTTTACCTTGAGTTAGACTAAGCCTTATCACAGAGCCTGTTTTACCCTTGTCTTTACCTGTTAAAACAATAACATCATCTTTTAATTTTAGTTTTTGCATATTACCTTCCTACAAAACCTCAGGGGCTAATGAACAAATCTTAGTAAAGTTCCTGTTCCTTAACTCCCTAGCAACTGGTCCAAAAATCCTTGTACCAACTGGGTCATTTGAGTTACCCAAAATTACAACACTATTCTTATCAAAACGAATATAAGAGCCGTCTTCTCTTCTAATAGGGTATTTTGTCCTAACTATCACAGCCTTTTTAACATCACCCTTCTTAATCTTACCGCCTGGTAAAACCTGCTGGACAGCCACTACGATGACGTCACCTAATGAGGCCGTCATTCTTTTAGATCCACCTAAAACTTTTACACACTTAACTAACTTAGCGCCTGAGTTATCAGCAACTTCCAACTTTGTTTGCATCTGTATCATGAAAATACTCCTGACTTTAAAAAAGTCTAAAAAACTTTAACTAATTCCCACTTCTTAGTTTTAGAGAATGGCCTAGATTCAATAATAAGAACTCTATCACCCTCTTTAGCCGTATTATTTTGGTCGTGGGCATGGTACTTATTAGATTCATGGACGAACTTTCTGTACTTAGAATGTTTGAACTTTCTCACAACAGAGACAGTTACCGTCTTATCCATTTTCTTTCTAGTTACAACACCTTCTAACTTTCTTTTAAAATTTCTATTTTGGCTTGCCATTTCTATCTCTCTCTCTTTTCATTCAACACAGTGCTACACTTAGCAATATTAGCTTTAACCACGTTAATTAAATGTGGTTTTTCGACGCCAGTTGAGTACCTCTGCATTTTTACCTTAAATAATTCGGATCTCTGCTCACTAATTTTTGTCTTAATGGTGTTTATATCCCAACTTCTAATGTCTTCAATTTTTAGAATCATCTGGATTCCTCACAATCTTTAAATTAAACTTCTTTCCTAATAACTTTTGTCTTTACAGGCAATTTGTACTTAGCAAGCCTTAAAGCAGCTAGGCAAATCTCTTCATCTAATCCACCTATTTCGAAGAGGACTCTACCAGGACGAACAACAGCTACCCATGACTCTGGTGAACCTTTACCCTTCCCCATTCTCACTTCAGCAGGCTTTTTTGTTAGGGTTTTATCGGGGAATATTTTGATCCATACCCGACCACCTCTTTTAGCTTTCCTGTTAATAGCAATCCTTGCGGACTCTATCTGCCTATTTGAGATATAACCACAAGAAGTAGCTTGCAAGGCAAATTCACCAAATTGAATTTTATCCCCTCTGAGAGACTTTCCTCTCATCTTGCCTTTCATCTGTTTTCTATGTTTAACCTTTTTTGGGCTTAGCATCTCTATCTTCCTTTAAATAAAATCTTTTTATTTGTAAACTTCACCTTTGTATACCCAAACCTTAACACCAATTATCCCGTAAGTGGTCTGAGCTTCTGCAGTGTTATAATCAATATCTGCCCTGAGTGTATGCAAAGGTACTTTTCTCTCAGAATAACCTTCTGACCTTGCCATTTCAGCACCACCTAATCGGCCTGCTGTACGTACTTTTATTCCTTTAACACCTGCCCTAAAAGCAGACTGCATAACTTTCTTCATTGCCCTTCTAAATGCAACTCTTTTTTCAAGTTGTTGAGCTATATTTTCTGCTATCAATTTAGCATCAGAGTCTGGTCTTTTTACTTCTGAGATATTGAAAATTAGGTTGCCCTTTATCATTTTAGATAGGTCTTTTCTAATCTTTTCAATTCCTGCCCCTTTCTTACCGATAGCAACACCAGGCTTAGCGGTATAGACAGTGACCTTAGTTTGGTCAGAAGTTCTAGATATTTCAGTTTTTGATACTGAAGAGTTTTTCATGTTTTTTTCTATATACTTTCTTATAGATAAATCTTCATGAAGTGTTTCAGGGTACTTATCCTTTGAGTACCAAGACGAATGCCACTTTTTTATATAACCTAGTCTAAAACCAAACGGATTAACTTTTTGTCCCATCTTTCCCTTCCTATCCTTCTTTCAATTCAACAGTAATATGACTTGTCCTCTTTCTAACCCTAAAAGCCCTACCTTGAGCCCTTGGTTGAATCCTTTTTAATGTAGGACCACCATCGGCGAAGATACTGTGAACGACAAGGTTATCTAGATCGTATTTCTCACCTTCAGAAGCAATCGCTAAACCACTGTTAATAAGTTTTGTAAGCATGATTGAGATTTCTTTTTTCTCACAAAACCGAAGGATCTTCAGGGCTTCTGAAGCCTTCTTATTTCTTACCAAGTTAATAACACCTCTCACTTTACTTGGCGATATTCCCACTCGGCTTGCCTTAACTTTAATTGTCATTTTTTTCCTCGCAAAATTAAAAAAAACCTATTTTTTCGATTTTTTATCAGCACCATGACCATAGAATGTTCTTGTAAGAGCGAACTCCCCAAGCTTCATACCAATCATATTATCCGTAACGTAAACGGGAACGAACTTCTTTCCGTTGTGCACGGCAAAGGTTAGTCCTATAAACTCAGGAATTATAGTAGATCTTCTTGACCAAGTCTTGATTACCTTATTCCCTTTACCCGGGTCTTCTTTAAGCATTAAAGCTTTTTTCAAAAGATGGTCATCTACAAAAGGACCCTTTTTTAATGATCTAGACATTTATATCTCCAAAATATTATCACTTTCTACGTTTTACTATAAACTTACTAGTTCTCTTATTTTTTCTAGTTTTATAACCTTTTGTTGGCATCCCCCAAGGAGTCACAGGGTGTCTACCCCCTGATGTCCTACCTTCACCACCACCATGTGGGTGGTCTACTGGGTTCATTACAACACCTCTAACTTTTGGACGCCTTCCAAGTAATCTCGATTTACCTGCCTTTCCCAAGACAACCTTTTCGTGATCTATATTACCTACCTGGCCAATAGTCGCTCTACACAGGATCTTAACTTTTCTTAATTCACCAGAAGGCATTCTTAAAAGGACGGAATCTCCTTCTTTCGCCATAATCTGAACATAAGCCCCAGCAGACCTGGCCAACTGCCCTCCTGCTCCTGGATAGATTTCAACATTATGGACGAGACTCCCAACAGGAATATCCTTTAACTGCTTTGAGTTTCCAACTTTAATATCTGCTTTTTCAGAGGATATTATTTTATCACCAACATTAAGCCCTAATGGAGCCAAAATATAATTCTTTTCTCCGTCAGCATAAGCGACTTGAGCAAGGTTACAGCTCCTATTAGGATCGTAAACAATTGCCTGAACCACAGCAGGTATATTGGTTTTACTTCTCTTAAAGTCTACGAGTCTATATCTCTTTTTAACACCACCGCCTCTTCTTCTAACGGTTATCCGCCCTTCAGCATTTCTTCCAGCTCTAGACTTTTTAGGCTGCAGCATATTTTTTAGAGGCTTAGCATCTTTGGTCAACTCTTTCCCATCTAATGTAGCCATATTTCTCAAAGAGGGTGTCGTTGGCTTATACTTTTTAATTCCCATTTTTTCCTCAATATTTTTTTAGTTAACTTAAATTTGAATTAAACACCTTTGAAAAATTCAATTTTTTGACCTTCTTCAACCTGAACAAAAGCCTTTTTAAAACTAGAAGTTTTCTTGGTACCTTTTCCAACTCTCTTAACTTTACCTGGTAAAACACTAGTCTTTACATTCAAAACTTTAACATCATAAAGACTTTCTACAGCTTGTTTAATTTGGTTTTTATTCGCCTTTAAAGCTACCTTAAAACCATATCTGTTTTGCTTTTCACTTATTAAAGAAGCTTTCTCTGTGATTAATGGTTTTTCAATTATTTGCTCAATATGTGCCATTGCTCTTTCCTTAACCTAGACGCTTGGATAATTTTTCCAAAGCATTTTTTTCTATAATCAAATTCTCAAACTTTACAGCCTCATAAACGCTAAAACCCTCAACGGA
>DKQD01000025.1:0-3392 GCA_002474345.1 Bacteriovoracaceae bacterium UBA7317 | reverse complement strand
GGCAAAAGATTCCTCTCACTAAGCTCTTTATGAAGATCCTTAGTTTTACCGTTAGATTCAATTTTATCTAAAACAGTTAATTTACCTGCTTGAAATTTGTCTGCAATGACTGCGTTAATTGCTGTCTTTACAACTTTTTTATTAAGTTTTTGAGCATAAGACCTTGGCTTAGGACCAAAAATTGTACCCCCTCCAACTAAAAGAGGAGACCTGCTTGATCCTTGCCTAGCTCTACCAGTACCTTTTTGCTTGAATGGCTTTGCTCCACCGCCTCTAATTTCCCCTCTTTCTTTAGTCTTAGCGGTTCCTTGCCTTCTGCCAGCAAGTGTAGCCTTAACAACCTGATGAACAACAGGAACATTAACTTTTTCTGCAGTGAGATCAATATCAAGTGATAACTTATCACTTTCGTTAAAATTCTTATCTAAAACTGTTATTTCAGCCATTACTTAATCCTCATCTATTTTTTAATTGCTTTTGATACTCTAACGTAACCATCTTTAGGTCCTGGAACAGAACCACGAATTAGAGCAAAGCCTTTTTCTAAATTAATTTCTTGAATTCGAAGATTTTGGACAGTTTTAGTCTTACCACCCATTCTTCCTGGCATTTTCTTTCCTTTAAAGACTCTTCCCGGAGTTGCTCTGTTACCAATTGAACCCGTTCCTCTATGAAAATGCGAGCCATGAGCAGCCGGTCCACCAGAGAAGCCAAATTTTTTGATTACACCCTGGAAACCTTTACCCTTAGTAATTGCAGTTACATCAACAAAGCACCCTTTTTCAAAGCTTTCTAAGTTTACCAAGCCACCTAAACTTTCTTTAGAAACTTCAGAGCCTTTAGTTTTAACTTCTGAAAAATGTCTTAAGTTTACTTCAACTGAAGCTTTTTTTAACTTTCCGGAAACTGGCTTACTTGTATTTTTTTCTTTAACTTGACCATAACCCACTTGGTAAGATTCATACCCATCTTTTTCATCGGTTTTAACTTGAGTTATGTAATTTGAAATTAACTTAACGACTGTTACCGGGACATGGTTTCCGCTTTCGTCAAAAACCCTTGTCATGCCTGCTTTTTGGCAATAAAACGTTTCCAAGCTAACGCTTGAGGTACTTACCTTACTTTCTTTTTCTGTCATTATTCCTCCACAGCATCACCCCGATTATCGGGGATGCTTTCATGGTAATAGATCTTTCTTGAGCGAAGTTTGACCTTATATACTAATATTTGATTTCGACGTCAACACCAGAACTCAAATCAAGTTTCATTAAACTATCGATTGTTTGCTGTGTTGGTTCTAAAATATCAATCATTCTTTTATGAGTTCTCATTTCGAACTGCTCTCTAGATTTTTTATCCTTATGGGGAGAGCGAAGTACTGTAAACTTATTTACAGCTGTTGGTAATGGAATCGGACCAGCAACCCTTGCACCTGTGTCTTTTGCTGTTTGAACGATTTCATTCACAGAGCTGTCTAGCAGACTGTGATCATAAGCTCTTAACTTAATGCGTAATCTTGTGGCCTTCATTAAATATCCCTTATTCTTTATAATTGAAATGAGTATGTATTTTTTATGAGTCTCTTTGTCAAGTAGTATATAATTAAAGAGGGCAACTTTCTTGAATTAAAAATTTATTGAAATACCTCTTTCCTCAAAAAACTTTTTTTCCAATTCATTTTGAAGAGCTGCATATCTTACGAAACTCATACTAAAACTGCCTCTACCTTGAGTTCGAGACCTTAACGCTGTGCTATAACCAAACAGCTCAGCAAGCGGAGCTTCAGCCTCGATAACCTCTTTGCCGCCTTTCGATGTAATATTTATAACCCTACCTCTTTTCCCATTAATGTCTGAAATAACATCACCGGTGAAATCTAAAGGGGTTACTACTTCTAAGTGCATTATAGGCTCCAGAATTGCAACCCTAGCTTTAGAACAAGCCTCTCTTATACAATGAGCAGCAGCAATTTTGTAAGCGACCTCAGAAGCCTCCTCTTCAATGAACTTAGCACGCTCAAGAAGGACTTTTATATTTGTTAAGGGATAACCGGCTATTATTCCACCAGGCGCAGCCTCAAGAACACCTTCGCCTATTGCCTCTACAAACTCTTTCGGTAAATCTTTTTTATTTAATTTGGAAGTAAACTCAACACCATTTATGCTCTCATCAAGCTGAACACTTAGAGCACAACTGCCAAACTGCTTTTTCCCCGCAAGGTCCACACTATGTGTGTATTCAGACTCACCTTCACTAAGAACACCTTCTCGATATGAGACTTGTGGTTTTCCAACCCTTATTCCAACCGAGAAACTTCTCTTCAACCTATCTACAATGATGTCAAGATGAAGCTCTCCCATCCCATAAATAAGCAACTGCCCCGTTTCCTTATTTTCTTTAAACGAGAAAGAGGGATCCTCTAGCTTAAGCTGACCCAGCGCTAAATTTAATTTTTTTTCATCAGCAGATGTATTCGGCTCAATAGCTAAAGAGATTACAGTTTCAGGAAACTCCATCAAATCATATATCACTTTAGATTTTTCCACACACAAAGTCTGTCCCGTGGTGGTGTTTTTTAGACCAACAAGCGCTACGATATCTCCAGCATACGCCTCTTGAACTTCTTCCCTTTTATTTGCATGCATAACAAGCATCTTTGTTATACGCTCTCTCTTCCCCGACAAAGGGTTAAAGATTGTCTGACCTGAAATTAGCTCCCCAGAGTAAATTCGGAAATAAGTTAAAGTTCCTACGAAAGGATCAGAAGCAATTTTAAAAGCCAAACCACTAAATGGTTCTTTTGGAGATGGAGCTCTTGATACCTTTTTTTCATTATTTTTTGCACAAACACCAACAATATTGCCTCTATCAATTGGCGAAGGCAAAAACTCAACCACCGCATCCAACAATGGTTGGACACCTTTATTTTTAAAAGCACTTCCACAAAGAACAGGAACAAAGCTGTTACTAATAACAAGCTTTCTAATTACCTCTTTTAACTTGTCCTTTGTTATAACCTCACCTTCTAAATATAGTTCAGCGATCTCATTGTCTAAGTCAGCTAGGCACTCTACCAAAGATTCTTTCATTTCTTCTGCTTGAGCCTGGAGGTCTTCGGGTATCTCAGCCACTATGGTCTTTGAGCCTTGATCTCCTTCATCCCAGAACATAGCTTTTTCTTCAATAAGGTCTATTACACCTGCAAAGTCTGATTCTTTTCCAATTGGAAGCTGTATTGGAGAAGCGACTTTTTTTAATTTATCATTGATTTCTTCTACGCATTTATCAAAATCAGACCCAACCCTGTCCATTTTATTTACGAATGCAAGCCTTGGAACAGAGTATTTATCAGCTTGCCCCCAGACAGTTTCTGATTGAGGCTCTACACCAGC
>DKQD01000140.1 GCA_002474345.1 Bacteriovoracaceae bacterium UBA7317 | reverse complement strand
GGTAGCTCGTCGGGCTCATAACCCGAAGGTCGTAGGTTCGAATCCTACCTCCGCAACCAAATTAATATTCATTTCCCTAACTTTCCTTGTAATTATTCTTAGTTGAGACTACTGTTCTTTTATCATTATCTGGGGAGATAAAGTGAAAGAAGAGAGTGTTAATTTGAAACTGGATGACCTTGACAAAAAAATACTTGAAAAGCTCCTTTCCGACTCTAGGACCTCCTACCAGGAAATAGCGAGGGACTTGATTGTTTCAGGTGGGACAATCCATGTCAGAATTAACAAAATGAAAGAGGCAGGTGTTATCAAAGGCTCTAAGTTAGTTTTGGATGTTGGAAAATTAGGCTTAGAGTTTCAGGCTTTCGTGGGGATCAACCTTGTTAACGCGAGAGACTATAAAACTGTACTAGAAAAATTAAAGGATTTTCCTGAAATTGTAGAAGTTCACTACACAACAGGTGGCTTTAGTCTTTTTGCTAAAACCCTGACTAAAAACTCAAAAGAGTTCCATCTTTTCCTTATTGAAAAATTGCAATCAATTCAAGAAATCCAGTCGACTGAAACAATCATCTCTTTGGATAACCCCGTGTGTAAAGAAGTTACTATTAGGTAGTCTTCCTATTTATGATAAGGGTGGTTGGTCTTAATTGTCATAGATCTGTAAATTTGTTCAATAAGGAGGAGTCTGGCCCATTCATGAGGAAAAGTGAGAGGAGAAAGGGAAAGCTTAGATTTTGATTTCTCAATTAATTTTTTGGAGAAACCATAAGCACCACTAATAATAAATGTTAGCTTTTCACTTTTTTTGTCTAGAGTTTCATAAATCCACTTAGAAAATTCGTTGCTGTCTCGGAGTGTACCATTTTCAGTTAGAAGAACGGGGTAGATAGAACTTTTTTTTGAGAGGTCTTTTAACTTTTTTAAAATTTCCTCTGATTCTTTTTCAAAGTCGCTGCCATAGGCTTTGGTTTCAATAAGTTCTATTCTTATGGATGAGCACCTTTTTAAGATAGTTTCTTCTACTTTTTGTATAGACAAATTTTTTATTCTACCTACAGAGATGATAGTTATTTGATGCATACTAAAAATATTCTTTGTCTGACTTCCCTGCCGATTTTGGTGAACTGTTGTCTATTTCATTCTCTCTTTCAAAATAATACTCTTGAGGAATCTCGATTTCTGTGGAGTTTGACCAAAGAGATTCTAGGTCATAGCTTGATCTTGCGTGCTCAACAAATATATGAACAATTATGTCTCCAAAATCAATTAGTGTCCATTCAGCATTTTGGTCACTTTCTTTGGACCTTGCTTCGATACTATACCTTTTTAATTGAAAGCAGATTTCATCTGCCATTGCTTTGGACTGAGTTGAGTTTTGAGCTGAGCCAATGACAAAAAAATCAGTGAGAGAAAAATCTTTGCTCATTTTTAAAACTTTGAGGTTAGTACCTTTAAAGTTTCCTAGAATCCATGCTGAAGACATAGCAGTATTTTGAGGAAACTCAAAAGACTTATCGCCCATTATTTCGTCAATTTCTTTATTTATAAACTCGCTACTCATGTGTTTTCCTTATCCATTTCTGATTCTCTATGTGTCTTTACTGTTATAAGCATCAAAGATTTAAGCTTGTCGATATTCTTTCCAGATACAGAAGAGATGGCCAAAACCTTTTTATCTAGTTCAGATTCAAAATAGTGTTTAAATCTTTCTATTTCTTGATCAGTCATTGCATCTATTTTAGTTAAACAGATAATTTCTTTTTTTTGTGCAATTCCTTTACTGAAGTTGAGTAACTCTTGTTTAATAGTTACGTAACTTTCAAAAGCTTCAAATTCGTTGAGGCACCAGGAACAATCAACTAAATGAACTAATGCTGAAGTTCTTTCGATATGTTTTAAAAACTTTATTCCTAGACCTTTCCCCTCTGATGCATCTTCAATAAGGCCAGGTATGTCTGCAACAACAAAAGACTCTTCACCCAAAGTGACAACCCCTAAGTTTGGCTCTAAAGTTGTAAAAGGGTAATCGGCAACTTTAGGTCTAGCTGCAGAAATTCTCGAAATTAGTGTAGATTTTCCCGCGTTAGGTTGTCCAACGAGTGCGATGTCAGCAAGTAATTTTAGTTCTAGGTTGATTTCAAAAACCTGATTTGGTTTGCCTGGAGTAAACTTTCTAGGAGCTTGGTTTGTAGATGTTTTAAAGTTAACGTTTCCAAGCCCACCCCGACCTCCTTTTGCAACCAGAATTCTTTGGTTATCTTCAACGAGGTCTGCTAAAGTGATTCCTGATTCGATGTCCTTGATAATTGTACCAACTGGTACATGAATGAGCTCATCTTCACCATTTTTGCCGTGGCGTTGAGCCCCAGCACCTTGAGACCCATCTTGAGCTTTATATAACTTCTTACCTCTAAAGTGAGCCAAAGTGTTTAGGCTCTTGTCTCCAACAAAATAGACGTCGCCACCATTTCCACCATCACCACCATCTGGGCCACCAAAAGGAACAAATTTTTCTCTTCTAAAGCTAACACATCCATCCCCCCCGTTTCCTGATTGAATGGTAATTTTTACTTCGTCGATAAATCTCATAATGATTTCACAAAACCGAAAATTCCCCTAAAAAGCTTTAGGGGAATATAGAGAAAAAGAATTTTCTTGAAAATATCTATTAAGGAACGATAGAGACAATTTTTTTCTTTTTATTGTAATAAGAAAACTGAACTTTACCTTCTTGAAGTGCAAAAAGAGTAAAATCTTTTCCCGTTCCTACGCCTTTACCAGCATGAAACTTAGAGCCGCACTGACGAACAAGAACGTTTCCAGTTTTTACTACTTCGCCGCCAAATTTTTTGACCCCATACATATTAGGATTTGAGTCTCTACCGTTTGCCGTTGAGCCGGCCGCTTTTTTATGTGCCATCTAACACTCCCAATTCTCAAAAATGAAGCGTCATTTTATACGCTTCAGTCCTGATATTACTTTAAATATTTTTTTGCTTCTTTACTACCGCTATCAATTAGACTGCTGGCACCTTTTCCATCTTTAATTTCAGTAATGAGAAGGCCTGTATACTCTTGACGGTGCCCTTGCCTTTTTTGATACATTCCAGGCTTTCTTTTAAAAACGAGAACCTTCTTTCCCTTAGCTTGTCTAATAACTTTAGCCTTAACTAAAGCTCCTTCAACAACAGGTAAGCCGACTTGTGGATTATCACCACCAACGAAGAGAACTTTATCGATTTCAACAACGTCACCTTCGTTGCCACTTAGTTTTTCAACATCGATAATATCTCCAGCTTTAACTCTGTACTGGTGTCCAGCTACTTCAATTACTCCGTACATGATTTCTCCTTCAGAGGCAAACTTAGGGGATCATACAAAGTGATTCTTTTTGTCCCTAAATTTAGTCCTTAAGCGTAACACTTGAATCTATGACTTCTATTAATTTTTGATTTTTATGTCAAGTAATACCCCACAAAAACAAGAGTTAATAAAATTTATTTACTTAATTTAAGGTATAAATACATAGGACGATCAGTGTGGCGCGTAAAAGAATACTTTGAATTTTTTAAAGGGGTTTAATGTGGGAGAAAAAGAGAGTTTAACAAACTACTTTTATTTAGGAGAGGAGTTAAATTATCCCATCTACTTAAAGGTTCAAGACCAAGCCGTTCCCAAGGAGATAGTGGATATGATCCTTAGCTTTGGTTTTAAGGCTTTGGATGAGGAGAGGTCTAAGGAAATTGAATCCGTTTTAAGAGAAAGAGAAGACTCTAGGGTTCTTGATATAAGTTGTGCGTCGCCTGATGTTCGGCTTCAATTAAGCAGGATTCAAGAATCAGATTTATACGGCTTCGAAAGTATCATTCCTCAAAATGGTTACAATGTTTATCGCTATAAAGATGGTGGAGTTTTAGTTTTTTCCAACTCGGCAAATATGTGGAAACTCGGTTGTTGGACGGGCTTTAAAGAGGGTGATGATTTAAAAAAAGCTTATAACATAATTTTGAACAGATTCGTTAGCTGGGCTTTTGTTGAACATGGGGTTATAGGCTTTTGGGGCAGAATATTAGGAAAAGAAATAGAGTTACTGAAGCAAAAAGAATCAAACGGTGAAGCTTTTTACATAGACACCGAAAAAAATGTTGCTTTCAATTTTAAAGGTGAACTCTTGTCAATTCAAAACGTGGACATTGTTAGAGAAGAGAGAGGAGTGGTCATGGCCCCGAACAAAAAGAAACGCGCAGTTTCGAAAGAAAGGTTTATTTCTCTTCTTTTTGGTTCTTGTACCTTCTTTGATCTTAAAGGTTTGAGTGTAAGAGTGAGAGAAATGATTGCTAAAATAGCAAAAACTCAGTGTGGTTATATCAAGCCTAAAAGCAAGGATGGGTCGGCTAGAGACTTGTCATTGTAAGAAATTAGGGTACCATTCGGTCTATGATAGTTAGACTAGACCCTGTTATTTTTTCATTAGGACCTCTCCAAATTAGATGGTACGGAATGATGTATGTTTTAGGTTTCATCATTTCCGGATATTTGATGAGAAAGCTTGTAGATGAAGGCTTTTTTCATGTCGTTAAAGAAAAAGTAGACTCCTTTATAACCCACAGCATAATAGGGATGTTTTTAGGAGCTAGGTTCTTTTACGTATTTGTGTATAACTGGGATTATTACTCTCAGAACCTCAGTGAATTACTCGCAGTTTGGAAAGGTGGACTAAGTTATCATGGCGCCATAATCGGCCTTGTTTGTGGAGCCTACATATTTGCAAAAAATAATAAAATTCCCTTTCTTCAGATGCTAGATGTGACGTGTGTCGCTGGCTCCCAAGGCGTGTTCTGGGGTCGAATAGGCAATTTTATAAATGGCGAGCTGTATGGAAGGGTAAGTGAAGTCCCTTGGGCTATGATCTTTCCCCAAGGAGGACCTTATCCAAGGCACCCCTCTCAGCTTTATGAAGCGGTTTTAGAGGGAATGGTTTTGTTCTTAGTCCTTTGGTTTTTACGGAAGAGGGTAAAAGTTTATGGAGTCTTAACTTCAATTTATTTCATAGGATATGGGTCCTTAAGGTTTTTGGCGGAGTATTTTAGAGAACCAGATAATCAACTGGGTTATTACTTCGGTGGAACTACGACCATGGGACAGATCCTTTGTATTCTTATGGGGTTAGTGGGTGTTTGCGGCTTGTTCTACTCCTTGAAAAAAAATGAACAAATCCCAGCCAAAGCCTGAAATCAAGCTTAATGAATGTAGCTTAAATTCTGCGTATCTATTCTTCTTCGGCTTTTGGAGGAGGCATTGGTTTCCAGAAAATATCTAGAAGAGACCTGTAGTTCGCAATTCCTTGGGTTTCTTTTTTTGCGATAGATAGAAATTGTGGAAAACAGGTTATGGTACACATCCCATTGTACACTATTTGATTGTTTTCTGCGTTTTGCCATATGTAGAGGGCGCTGTTTTCAATTCTTACATAGCGGTTTTGCTCACCGTAACGGTTAATGAGGGCTTGATGAAAGAGGTCATGGAGGAAATAACTGGGTAGCCGAGCAAAAAACTCAATTGACTTATCTTGGTAAAATTGTACAAAAACTGGAAATTTATATCTTAATTGCGCAACATAATATCTCTTTATCACAAGGTTTTCATTGCTTTTAATGATGGTCCCCTCACCAGCTGTTTTTTCAATTTCTTCTCGAGTTGAATTTGGAAAAAAGACTTTTAAATTATCAATACTAAAGTCGTAGTTTGGGAGTTTATTTTGCGCTGGAGGGCTTTCCTGACAATGTGCTGTAAGGTATGTCATTATTAGAGAGAAAAGAAATATCTTAAAGTACCTTAGGTAACGCAAACTTTGTCCTTTTTTTAAACGATAGGTAGAAAACTATGTGTTGGGGAGGGGGAAAAATAATACACTGTGAAAGGTTTTGTTATTAATTCAAAGTTTAAATGACGAACCTTTGACAAATGAAGTTTTCTTTGAGGAACTTAAAGAAGAGCTATTTCTGATAAGAAGTTTAATATTTACCTCAGCCTTGTATAAGAAATTGTTTATGAAAGAGAAAATAATAAGTCGGTTATTTCTACTGCTCTCATTCCAGATGTTATTTTCTTGTGCTGCTATAGATTCAAAAAATAAAAATGAAAGGGTTGATCAAACTCTTGAGCAGCCTTCCAAAAATGTTACAAAACCAAACCTCAAAGAAAGCTTTGGTAATGGTACAAACGTTTTCAATTATAGCTATCCAAAAAAACAGGGCGAAAGCAAAAGGCCCCTTTTTTCCCTGAAGGGTGGCGACCATTTGGATCTACCAAACGCAGTGTTTGACTTTCCTATCGTCTATAATCGGAAAGTTGAAATTTGGATAAACTACTTTTTAACAAGAGGAAGAGGATTTTTTAAAAGATATAGTCGCAGAGCCGGTCAATATGGACCGCTTATTGTGGAAATTCTCAAGGACTTTGACCTCCCAAAAGATTTAATTTTCTTGGCCATGGCTGAATCGGGATTTCGGAATAATGCTAAATCAAGAGCTCAAGCGGTTGGGATTTGGCAATTTATGCCTAAAACTGCAGCAAGGTTTGGTCTAAAAATAGATTGGTTTATTGATGAAAGAAGAGATCCAATTAAAGCAACGATAGCAGCTTGCCGGTATCTTAGGTACCTTTATGATCGGTTTGGGTCTTGGGAGTTGGCTGCAGCCGCCTACAATGCAGGTGAAGGGAAGGTTTCAAGGGCAATTAAGAGGTATAGAACTAGGAACTTTTGGCGTTTGATTAAAGGGCGGTACTTAAAGAGGGAAACCAAGAATTACGTTCCAAAAATTATGGCATTAGCGATTATTGGCAAAAACCTTGAAAGTTTTGGTTTGGAAAATGTGGAGTTTTTGAAGCCGCTTGACTTTGAAGAGATTACTCTGCCTTCAAATACAGATCTTTATACTTTGTCAGAAGAGTTAGGAGTCTCGTTTTCTCTTTTAAAGGATTTAAACCCTGAGCTTTTAAGATGGCAGACACCACTTGAGAAGCCAGGTTATCGTCTAAGAATACCTGTTGGTAAAAAGAGCGCTTGGTTAAGTTGTTGCCAAGATAAAGATGTCTCCGCAAAGCGTTATCAAGTTTATAAAGTTGGTAAGAAGAAAACTACTTTGAGGAGGGTTTCTAAACTTTATAAATTAGATCCATTAGTATTAAAAAAGTTTAATGGATTTTCTACATCTAGGACTTTAAAGCCTGGGACCAATGTAATATTGCCTTTTCGAGTTGGACAAAGTAAGCGAGACGTGATGTATGCTGACTTGTTTCAAAAGAAAAAGAAAAGATCAAAGAGGCACTCTTTAAGAAGGAGAATAAAGAGGGCCAAGAGGTTAGGACAGAAAATAAAAAACCCTTCCAAATTTTATAGAGTAAAGAGGGGAGATAGCCTTTGGAAAATTGCAAACCTTTTTGGGACATCGATGGATACGCTTATTTTGTCCAATTTAAGTATTCTTCAAAGAAGATCTATTAGAGAAGGTGATAGATTGATCGTACGATAAGTTTTTTGGGAAAATAATGAAAATTTTTGGCAACTTGAAAAAAGAAGTTAAAGAAAAGAAGTCTTATGTTGAATTACCGAATTTGGTTGTAGGGGAAGATATACATACTCTTTGCTATATTTTCAAAAGAAAGGAAGAATTTGAGAGCTCTAAGGTTATTACTTCAAAAAAATTAAATACTGCGGATATTTTTGGTAAAGGTTATGAGAAAATACGAGGGGAGCAAAATATAAAGTTTTGTATGGGGAGTTCAATTAAGGACTCTTTGTCAGAAGAGTTTTCGTCTACAACCTTTTATAAAGATAATCAATTTAGACCTTTTGGAGGGCGTAGTAAGAATGAAACTCTTCAAAAAGAAGAGGTTTTCTTTATTCAAAAAAGTAAAAAGTTTGTCTTTGAGAAAGAACTATTCTTCCTTAAGGATTCATCATTTTGGGACTTTTTTAATAAAAAAAGTTATACGGGTCAAATTAAAGGTGTGAACTTTAAAGAAATTGATAGTTCCTGGACAGTGGAACTTTTAAATGGAACCATTTTTAGTTCTAAGAATCTAATATGGGGGTTGCCTCCATGGAAACTCCTTTCATTCATTGAAAATAAATCTTCACTCAATAATGAATTTATTGAGTTTTGTGAAAACACTAAGGGAGCTTTTGGACTAAAAGTGCTTTTTAAATTGAAGAAAAAAATTTCTGATATGGGTGAAACTTTTTTTATTCCTTTGAGTTTAACCCATGAGTGGGGACATTTTTTAGGTAACTTCTTTGAAATGAATGGGGAGCATTTTTTAGAGTTGCAGCACTACTTTGACCCAGAGGAATTGAGTGAAGAAGAAGTTTCCAGGCGGATTAAAATACTGAAGAGAAGCTTGGAAAAGATCTTTCCTAGCTTTTCTAAAGCTTTGGAAAACGAGTATTTATCCATAGATGAAAATGCAACTCAACTCGTAGATAATCCTTTGTTGAAAGACAAATCGAAAATTGAGGGGGTAACATTTGTAGGTGAGAATGCTCCCCTATCAGGTTTAGATAGATCAACTGAGACTCAAGGTCTTTCGCATTTTGTA
>DKQD01000022.1 GCA_002474345.1 Bacteriovoracaceae bacterium UBA7317 | reverse complement strand
CTTTTTTAAAAGCAAAGCTTTCGGGCCTAGAGGTCGAGAGCTATTTAAGAAGCAATGATAGCTACAACTATTTTAAAAAGCTTGGTGGCCTTATCAGCATAGAAAAAGGAGAAGTAAATATTATGGATTTGAGGATAGTTCTTTTAAAGGGATAAAAAAACGGGATGACCAGTGGCCATCCCGTTTTTTGAAAGGAGGATTTCAAAGGTTGTGGGAGCTTCTCATTTTGTTCAAGAATTCGCTCTCCTCTTGAAGGCTTAGTTCCAAAGGATTTAATTTTTGATCATAAAGAAGTTCAATCTCATGATTCCATTTTCCATTTTGATTGTCCAGACGAAATTGGGAGATAAGACGAGATTCCCAAACTTTGGAATCATCTTCTCCCTTTTTAATCAGGAAATCATAAATAAGGTTTAAAGCAAAGCTAACCCCTGGAATGTCGATTGGAATGAGCTCTAGAACGCTTTCTCCAATATGGATAAGAGTTCTTCGCGCTTTTTTTCTTCTTGGATAAGAGTAGTTGAAACAACTTGTCGGCTTTTTCCTAAGGAGTGGGTGGAGGGCCATAAGAAAAAGATGTTCTGTTTCCCTACCTCTTTTGATGATGGTTCCCTTAGCAAAAAGGTTTCCAATTTTGGTAAATGAGCCACCCTTTTTCACTATAAAGTTTTCACTTTGAATCGCCCTTATTTGTTCTTTCTCGACTTCTTTTTTCCACCAGCGTGCATTTCTTAGTTTAAGGATTTTATAGAGAATATTAACTTCATTGGCCTCTATATGAACCGCTGCCTTTATAATTTCTCTTTTTGTAAGGGTTTCAAAAGAGTCAATGACTTCACCTCTATGGGTTGCATTTAAATATTCCAAAAGGGCATAACGGTGAAGTTTTAACTGCTCTTCTTGAAAGTTAAACCAGCGGCGTAGGCTTAATTTAAAGAGTGGTCCTACTTGAGGTATAACGCCTGCGATTTGTATGGTGACTTCTTTGACAAGGAGCCTGGCAAGAGCATGGCCAAGACTGGCCCTCCATCTGACAAGGTCGACAATTTTTTTCGGTCTTGAGGGGTAGTCTCTGTAAGCTGAGGGAAGGAAAATAAGTTCGTAACCTTTTTCTGTTTTTTGCCATCTTAGCCTAGATAAGAGGTCTCTTTCCAAGCTGATACCCCAGTACTTCTCAAGTAGCCTTTTTAGTTTTTTCCACTTACGGCTCCAAAGGCGTTTTTTTGAGGATTTCACAGTTTTTTCAAAATCAATATCACCCAAAGTGAAAGATTCAGGCGGATGTTTATGAGAAACAAGAAAGTCCTTTTTCCACTTTATTTGTTCCCACCCTTCCTGAGGAAAAGAGCTCTTTTTAGTGTTATGAGTTCTTCCAAGAAGTTCCAAAAATTGATCAGTCCTTTCCCATTTCTTATCGTTGTCCTTTTCAAAAATTGGGAAGGCTGCTTTTTCTTCTCTCCTTTCTCTAATGACCTCACGAATAATTTTAATGAGGTCTCTGATGTAGTGGCCTTGAGTTTCAATGAGGGCCAGAACCGCCTTTTTTTGATATTCAGGACTTTTTTTGTCGGGAAGTGAGAGGTCGAAAATACCAAGCTTTTTCCCTTTTTCGTCGAGCCCTACCGCGTAACGGTCTCCAAGTTTTTTCCATTGTTTGACATCTTCATAGCGCACAAAGGGAGGTTTTTTTGGTTTACGGCTTTTTTCATCTCCCTCTTCACTTTTTTCAAATAGAACGAGTTCTTTTTCAATTTTAGAGATTTCTTCTGGAAGAAGAGGTCCACCGGGACCTAACGCCTTAATGTCTCTAATAACTTCCCTGGCCCTTCGGCTTAACTCTTTATGAGGGGAGTCGGGTCTAATAGGTTCGGAAGTAGCAGCGAGTGTTGATTTAGCAATGCAAAAAAACAAAATAAAAAGTTTAAAAAGGTAAGCAGGTTTAAAACAGCTTTTCAGGGAAGGCGTGGACAAGTGAGACCTCCTCGAGGTTTTCTAAATTTTTGATGAAGAAGATTGTTCTACTAAAGAATCTATTATTGTTGAAGGATTTTATAATTTCAATTCAGCAAAGGTTACTCCAAGGCCTCTTTATTTTAAAAGTGGTTACCACGACCCCACTGAAGGTTGGCTTTTCCACGGTTCTTTTACAGGTTGGGGCCGACCCTTTTGTAAAAGCTCAACTGAGATTCCATCTGGAGACTTTATGAACGCCATGTATCCATCTCTTGGGGGTCTTAATATTTTGACACCTTTATTTTGAAGGTCTTCGCATTTTTGATAGATATCTTCGACTTGAAAAGCGAGGTGACCAAAGGAACGGCCAACGCTATAGGGATCTTTTTCGTCCCAGTTATAGGTAAGCTCAATTTCAGGTCCGCCCTCTTCTGTTGCAAGGAAGACCAAGGTAAATTTGCCTTGGGGAACTTCTTTTCTTCTGACCTCTTTTAATCCTAAATCATTAATAAAAAACTTGAGGGATTTATCTAGGTCCAACACTCTAATCATGGCGTGCAAAAACTTCATTTTAAATTTTCCTTCACCTTGAAAATGTTATTTTTGGGATAATTTCTGCTAACCCTTGTTTCATATCCTTTGACCTTTTTCAAGGAGCCTTTTTTTAAAAAAAAAGCCAGGGCCCGTTTTTTACAATGAAGATTTAAAAAGGGTGGCCCAACTTTTTTTAAAATATTGAGAAAAGAGGGTCACCCAATTGGATTTTTATAAAAGGAAAGCCTCTATTTAAAAACGCAGAGGCAATAGAACTTCTGTTTTCTTTGAACTTTGCCCTGAGGCGTTGAAACCATACAAAGTCTGTTTCGTCCAGGTGCGCTAAAATTGTTACCATAAAGCCAGCCTTTCCCTGATGGCCGGCCCATTGTTGTGGGGGCCTTACAAACAGCAGTATATTTATTTTTTAGTTGTGGTGCAAAAAAAGACTCAGATTCAGCAGAGGAACCTTTGAGCTTTTTGCAGACAACAGGGCATGGTGTTGCACTAGAGGGAAACCATCCGCTTCTTTTAGCTTGAAAGACGTTATCTTGAATTGGATCAGCAAAAGAAGAGAAGGATAGGAATGTTAGTGAGATGACTAGTATGGTTCTTAAGACGGTTTTCATGTTGTTCTCCTTATTAGTTAAATTTGGTGATACTTTTTTTAAACAACCTTCTTCAAAATTGATGCCAAAGCTGGAGGGCCAATTTGACCCTCAAAAAGTGGTCTTCATGCTTTTTTTGAGATAAAAAGGAACTGAAGGAAGTTTCTTATAACCTTGCCTGAGTGGAGGGCGTTTTTATGATGGACATTTTGACCCATAAGCAATTTTGCCTTGAGAAATACAAGGGCTCTAGCGTTTTATCCCTCATTAATAGAAAGCTTCTTATTCATAAACAGCTAGAGAGGCCACCTAGAAGTTATGTTGTATACAGTGACCTCCATGGCTCCTATGACAAGTTTGTGTATTGGTTAAAAAATGGTTTTGGTTATTTCAAGTTATGCGTTCAGGAAATTTTAGGAGATTCATACTCAGAAGAAATTTGTCAGAGTTATGAAAAACTTCTTTTACTTGTTAACCGGACTCGTTTTGACTCCATTAAAAAATCTCTTGATGGAGAGATGGAGCAAAATCCTCTAAAAAATCAATTTTTAGAAAGGGTCCCAAAAAAGTTTGTTATCGCATTAGGAGAGTTAGAGAAACATGGTCTTTCTAGAAGGAGGATTCTCAAGGATATTTTGGAGATTCTTAGAGGAGTTACGAGGGGAGATGAACGGAGGATTATAAAGATCGTTCCAGCGTCTTTTTTGGAGAATATTCTAAAGCTTTATGCTCCAACCGATGATTCTTCTTACGAAGCCGTTGTCAGTGCTGTTGTTGAAAAAGAAAGCATCTTTTCAATTGTTACCTCCATGCTAGTAAAGCTCATCTTAAGCAATACATTTGATAAGCATATTAATTTGGGTGATACGTTTGATCGAGGAGAAGAAGCTGATAAATTAATGGGGCTTTATCGACGCTATTTTAATAATGATGATAGCCCAATCCCTCTCCACTATATTTGGGGAAACCACGACATATTATGGATGGGTGCAGGTATTGGGAATCCTATCCTTTGTATGACGGCACTAAGAATCTCTATGCGGTACAATAATGTGGATTTTTTAGCGCGCTACGGCTTCAATTTGGAAGGGCTAAGATCGTTAGCTAGAAAATCCTATAAGAAAACTCCAATTGGTAAATATGTGAAGGCAAAAGACTTCACAAAATGGTCTAAAGAAGACGCCATAAAAATGACAAAAACTCTTTTGGTTTTGGAATCTAAGCTGACTCTTACTTGGCTAAAAGACTCAATGGATGAAGTTGGAGATGAAACTGTTGGACGTATTGACTATAGAAGAGATTTTGAACGTCAAAAAGAACTTATGAACTTTCTTCCCGTACAAGGTCTTGGAGATGATGAAAAAGAATGGGAGGAGTTCATCAAGAATAATCCTCTCTATTTAGACCCATACTTTCCAACTGTTGATTCAAAAAAACCTGGACTACTGACTGAAGAGGAAGAGGCGGTTGTGAACGATTTAGTTTACCAATTTACGACTCTTCCAAAACTTCAGGAGGATATAAAGTGGCTTTTCGAATTTGGTGAAGCTTATAGGGTAGTAGATCATACCCTCTATTTTCACGCTGCTATTCCTTCAACAAAAGAGATGGATTTAGCGGAGACGAAAGGTCTAAAAGGTAGAAAATTATTTGATTTTATACAAAGAGACTTAAAGAGGATTGGAGAGTTTCATCGGGAAGGAAAAACAATCACAAGAAGGGAAAAAATGCTCCTTTGGTACCTTTGGTGTGGTAGAGATTCTGCTTTCTTTTGTAAGGACAAAATGGCCACTTTGGAGAGGGCCATTTTTGAAAAAGAAATTGCCTCTCGGGGGACCTTAACAACATGGAAAGAAAACCCAAACCCTTTTTATAAAAATATAAGAAATGATGACTTTTTGAATAAAGTTTTAAAAGAGTTCCATGCAAATAAAATTTGCATGGGGCATACGCCAGTCAAGAATATGAAACAGGCCATTTTAAGCCATAAGCATGGAGCGTTTATTGTCGATGGGGGGGCCTCTGAAGCTTATGGAGACCGCGGTGCTGTTTTAATAAATACGCCTGACTATAACTATATGACTTTACACCCTCCGCTTGAAAGCTTGAAAGAAGCTGAGGAAAAAGACCGTTTACCTGACCTCTTAACAACTCCTTTGGAAGAAAAAAACCACCTTAGGCTACGCCATATGGATAAAGGCTATTTTTTAAGAAAGGAACTCGAGGCCATTGATGAACTTATTGACGATAACATTGGTCAGTTTTCAGAGTCATATTTTTACTAGTTCCAAATAAATGGGACTCTTTTCCTCCTAGAACACTTTTTAAGAATTAGAAATAATAGAGGCTCAAATAAGAGGTTGGGCCATGTTAAAAAAGTTTTTTAGTCAGAAAAAAAAAGATTCACCTTCTTCTCAAAAAGAAGTCAATAAAACCATAAGTCAGCTTTTTGAAAATGAAAAAAAGCTTAAAGAAAATATTTTTCTAAAGGAAAATAATTCTTTAAAGGTTCAACTTGATGACCTTGATTTAAAGTCCCAAAAGAAAAAGTTGAAAGGGCAGGAGAAAAATCTGAAAGGTCTTGAAGAAGATTTGAAAAGCCAGACAGGACAACTGAAAAAGCTTAAGGAAGGCCTTAGTGGACTGGATGTCCAGCTAAAAGAAAATGATCAATTGCTCGCTGACAAAAAATTCCAAATTGAAAAAAATAAGGAACTTTTAGAAGAGTTAAAAGGGCAGTTGGAGGATGGAAGAGATAAAAATAGTGCGCAAGCTAAACTGATTAAAGAACATACTGACTTTTTGAAAGGTCAGGATCAGCAAATTGCAGAAGAAAGAAGAGAGTATAAGGAAGTAAGAGATGAATTATTTAGGAAGAAAATAAGGCTCGATGATTTAAAAAATCAAAAAGAAAAGATATCTCTAAGGCTTGGAGGGAATCTAAAGGCCATAAAGCAGGGAAGAGAGGAAAGAGAGAGCATAACTGAAAGACTTTTAGAAGAAACAAAAAAGGTTAATATTTTAAAAAATGACCTCTTAGGATCAAAAGAAGAGCTCAAAGGTCTAGAGGAATATATTTCTAAAGTAAAAGAGCAAAGAATTGGGAATCAGGAAAACTTCCGCCGTCAGAGTCTGGAACTTGAAAAGATGATTTCCAAAATTTATAGCAATAAGAAGGTCATAGATGAAGAAAAAATGAATATTAGCGAGTTAGAGCAAAAAACTCATGATAATAACTTAAAATTGGAAGAGAATGAAAAAATATTGGAAGAGCAAACTGAAAAAAGAAAAATTTTAGAAAGCCGATTCAGTAGTTTGGAAGAGTCTTTAAAGGACGTTAACCAAAGGTTTGTAGTTTCGATTCAAAAAATAAGAGAAGATAGCCGGGCCTTGATTGAAAAAGAAGAACTTATTAATAAGAGAGAACGCCTACTTAGAGAAAAGATGAGCGATTTTGAAAAAAATCAGAAAAATCTTGCTAATATGGAAAGCAAGGTTATTGAAAAGGAAAAAAGAAATAAAGAGTTAGAAAAAGAATTAAAGCACTATAACGAATTAAGTGAAATTCAAAAAGAGTCCATAGAGAAAAATCAGAAAATTATTAGAGTTCATGATGAAAGTATTAGGAGGAATTTGCGAGATTTAGAGGAGTCACGCAAAAAATCTGATTTTAATAAAAGAAAAATAAGTCTGGATTCAAGCAATATAGATGATTATAAAAGAAAATTGACGACTCAGGAAAGAGAACTTGATGAAATAAAGAACCGTCTTCAGGAACAAAACCTTCACATAAACAATTTAGAAGCAAGGTTAATAGAATTTGTTCATCAGCAGATGGAAAATCAAAACTTATTTAACTCTCAAGAGGAGGCCCTTAAAGCTCAATTTGATGAGATGGAGAAGTTGGAAACAGAGATAAAAGAACACCTTGACCTTAGGAAAAAAGAAGAGTCACAAATTGTTTTAAATGAAAAAGTCTTAAGGGAACAAAAAAGTCGTATTGATGAGAAAAACCAGCAGATTTTGTTTTTTAAAAAAGAGTGGGAGAACAGAGAAAAAAGGGTGGCCAGTCAGAATTCTATCCTTTACGAAAATGAAAAAAATATTAAGCAACTTGAAACGAGTATTCAAAATTGGGATAGAGTGCAAATCCATTTAGGTCCTTCTAAGGAAAAAGAAGGAATGGATTTTGAAAGTAAAATGAGTTGTTTGAGGCGAAGAATACAAGAAGAAATTTCGGAAATTCCGGTTCACATTGACTGGAAAAAAGAAGATATTAAAAACTTGGGGGACGAGTATTTCAATTCTTTTCAAGAAGTCACCCTTTCTTTTTTGGAGAAGATGGTCCCTTTTAAAGGACCTGATATTTCTTTTCACATGGCCCTTTTTAAAAACAATTCAGACTTTGTTTTTAAAATGGTCGTATCCAAACTTAATTGTTTGAGCGAGCAAAACCTAAAAGAAGCTCTTGTTCCTCATTCCAAAAAATTGATGAAAGATTTTAAAAATTTGGGGCTTAAAATATCATTTATTGTTATGAAGGATCCACAAGGTATTGTTTCCGGATTAACGATGGACTGTAAATTAGAAAGTGCTCGTGAAGGCTCTCTCGAGTTACCTTTCTAGAGTCAAAGAAGAGATTGAAGTATGTCGATTTATGATGGCCTAATACCTAATATAGACAAGCGTCTTGAAACATGGTCCAAACTTCAAAGAGAGGCCAACAAAAAAGGTTTAGAGAAAAAGAAGTTTTCAGTAACTATCGCTCGGGAGTTCGGTTGTGAAGGTTTTCCTTTAGCAGAAGAGATAAAAAATAAATTAGAAAAGGAAACAGATCAAGAGTGGACTGTTTTTGACAAATCTTTGATTGAAAGAGTTAGTAAGGACAAAAATTTAAGCGAAAATTTTCTTGAAAGGCTGGGAGATGATTCCCAAATAATGGAAATCCTCTCAATTTTCAAAAGCCGCCAAAAAACTCAAACAGAAGCTTTTAGCATTCTCAGCGAATATATTATTAAATTGGCCAAAGATGGAAACGCTATTTTAGTTGGCAGAGGATCTAATATTCTGACAAGCAATTTGGATAACTGTTTTCATTTTAGATTGGTGGCCCCTTTTGAATACCGAGTACAATCAATTTCCAGACGCCTCGAACTAAGTTATGACGACGCGAAAAAAATGGTTGGCGAGGAGCAAGAAAGAAGGGACCGTTTTATAGAAAATCACCTTTCCTGTAATATAAACGATCCCCTCCATTATCACGCTCTGTTTAATAATGAGGCTTCCTCCCTAGAGCAGATTGCCGATAGTATTTACTCTCTTATGGCCGATCGTCTGACTTAAAACCCCTTTGCTTGACTTTTAAGTGCGACTAGCGGTAACCCAAAGGAAAGAGTAAGATTTTCTGCTAGTTTCCTTACTTAATCCTTGGAGAAGTATTCTTGAATTCATTAAAAAATTTGATCAATTGTAAAAGCTTTGTCGGGGGGAAATGGATTGATGATCCAAAAGAGGGACATCTTGATATTCTAGACAAATATGACCAAACGGTTTTGGCCTCCATCCCTTTTTTAAACACCTCACAAATTGAACAAGCAGTTAAAACAAGTGAAGAAGCTTTTAAAGTAATGTCGCGTTGGTCAGCTGGCCAAAGGGCCCTAAAATTAGAAAAGCTTTTAGACCTTTTAAAGGAAAAGAAAGATCTCTTCACGGAGCTTATTTGTAAGGAAGCTGGAAAGCCAGTGGTGTATGCAAGGGCAGAAATGGAGAGGTGTCTTTATGTTCTTAATCTCGCCAAAGAAGAATGCCTCCGTTTTGAAGGAGAAAAGGTTCCTATAGACTTTGGATTGGGTGAGGGAAAAACAGCTTTTACAAAGCCTTTTCCGATAGGTCCTATCTTGGCGATTTCACCTTTTAACTTCCCCTTAAATTTGGTTATGCATAAGGTGGCACCTGCTTTAGCTATTGGGTGTTCGGTAGTTTTAAAACCTTCTATGATGACTCCCCTTACAAGCTTGGCTTTTTCTGATCTTGTTCATCAAGCAGGGTTTCCCCCTGGGACTTTGAACACTCTTATCTGTAAGGATAAAGAAGCTGAGCTATTAGTAAGAGACGAAAGGCTAAAGGCCCTTTCTTTTACTGGAAGCCCGAAGGTTGGATGGTTTTTAAAAACAATCGCTGGTAGAAAAAAAGTGACTCTGGAACTTGGAGGAAATGCTGCAGTCATAGTAGATGAAGGAGTCGATATAAAAAAAGCGGCCAAAGACATTTGTGGTGGCTCCTTTCTTTATTCCGGTCAAATTTGTATTTCGACTCAAAGAATTTACGTTCATGCTTCTATTTTTCAGGCATTGAAGGATGCCTTAATAGAAAACGTTGAATCTTTGTCGATAGGAGACCCTAAAGAAGAAAAAAACATGGTGGGACCCCTAATTAATAAAGAAGCTCTTGAAAGGGTAGGTTGTTGGATTGATGAGGCTAAGCACGAAGGAGCAGTCGTTTTGACTGGTGGACGTGTGCTCGATGAAAAAAGGAACGTCTATGCACCTACTCTTTTGACAGAAACCAAAGATACAATGAAAGTTGTTTTTGAAGAAGCTTTTGGACCCCTTGCTATTTTAGAAAAAGTCGATAGTTTCGAAGAAGGAGTAGAAAGGGCCAACAAAACCCGCTTTGGTCTTCAGGTTGGAGTTTACACTAATAATATAGATAGAATGAAGTATGCTTTTAATCAGTGTGAAACAGGAGCTGTCATCATGAACTTTGTTCCTGGATTTAGAATTGATAACATGCCTTATGGTGGTATTAAACAATCTGGCTTTGGTCGGGAAGGTATAAAGTATACAATGAAGGACTTTTCTGAAGAAAAACTTCTTATTTATTAATTTAAAGGACTTAAAAAAAAGATTTTCGCTATGAAAATGAAAAATATGGGGACATCTGACTTTTTTTCAGGTGTAACATCTTATTTAACAGAAGGCCTTCCTGGGATTGGAGGAGCTCTTAAAAAAAGCCCCTCTCATTTTAAAGTTATTGAAAAGATGGAGCCGGTTCCAGATAGAGGAGAGCACGTTTCCCTGACTTGCACGAGGTCTTCAATGACGACTCAGGAAGTGTTGAAAAGGTTGGCTCTTCTATTTTCAATAAAAAATAAAAACCTCTTAGGTCACGCAGGCCTTAAAGACAAAGATGCCATTACGACCCAAACTATTTCCTTGCCTTTAGGCCGAAATTTTCCTTTAGAGAAAGTACGTTCAACCCTTGAAGAATCTTTTCCAGAGCTCAGTTCAATCGTTTTACAAAAAAGAGAAACAAAAATAAAAGTGGGTGAATTGAGGGGAAATAGTTTTGAAGTTCTTTTAACAGAACTTAATTATAGCTCTGAGGACGCCCTTAAAAAAATAGAACCCATTTCAACTAGAATAAAAGAACTTGGCTTTCCTAACTTTTATGGTCCTCAGAGGTTTGGGGATAAGGGTGACAACGCTGAAAGAGGAAAAGCTGTTTGGTTGGGTAAGGAAAAGATAAGGTCTCCATGGCTCAAAAATTTCCTTCTTAACTCTTATCAGTCGAAACTTTTTAACCAATGGTTATCAAATAGAGTTCAAGAGGGTCGTCTCCATGACTTTCTTGAGGGTGATATTGTTTTGTCTCCAGGGGACACAAGGCCTTTTCTTTTTGGGGAAGGAAGGACTCTAACTTCAAAAGAGCGGGCTTCCTTAACCGTCACGGGGCCGGTTTTTGGTAAAAAAATGACTTTGCCTTTGGGAAAACCTCTTGAAAGAGAGGAAGAATTACTTAGGAAAGAGGGGCTATCTGTTAATGAATTAAAAGGTTTCCCACTTTATGGAAGCCGCCGAGAAGCTTGGGTAAAAGTACCAGACCTTACGATCAGTTTAGAAGCCGATGGCCTTCTTTTTAAAATGACGCTTCCCCCAGGGGCTTATGCAACCTCTCTTTTGAGAGAATTTCGTAAGCCTTCCAAGCTAACTTTTTAAAGGACTAGCTTTTGTAGCCGACTCCATTGGACCAGAAATGGTTTTTTAAAAAAGAGCTTTCCTAATAGAAGACTAAACTATGTTTTTCATTGGTTGATAGTTCTTAAAAATTTTAATATTATCCCAATATAATAATTTAGATTTGATATTTATCATTCATTTAATATTAAAAACTATGGGGTCAATATTGAAAAACTCTCATTGTATAAAGAACGATTCTATTGATTTAAAAGAAATTTACCGCCTGTTTAATTATTTTTTTATCTTGCTCTTCCTTTACTTCTTTTCTTCCTCCAGGGCCTATTCAGTCCAGCTTGATTTAGAGTTTGGGAAAGTAAAACTTCTTAAAAATAAAATTCAGATTCCCGCAACAACAGGAACCATTTTTGATACAACGGAGGTTTCTCCAACCGAAGATTATTTTTATCGGGTCAACTTATATTGGCCTTTACAGGGAAAGCATTCTTTGAAGGTTCTTTATGCGCCCTTAGAAATTAACCAAAGCGGTAAGTTTTCAAAAGATATTACTTATGAAGGAGAGGTTTTTTCAAAATCGAATACAACGAATGTCTTATATAAATTTAACTCCTATAGGCTTACCTACCGTTACCAATGGATGGATGGATCAATACTTAAAACATACATAGGTTTTACTGGAAAAATTAGGGACGCAGAAACTAAGTTGAGTCAAAGCGGTCTTTCGAAATCCTATTCAAATGTAGGCTTTGTTCCCCTCATTTATTTAAGAGCAGATTGGAGTCCTTTAAACTGGCTGACTTTTATTTTGGAAATGGATGCACTAGGTGCAAGTCAGGGCAGGGCCATTGAAGGTGCTTTCAAGACAAGATTGACCATGAGTAATTCTCTGGGAGCTAGTTTAGGTCACCGTGTTTTAGAGGGAGGCGCTGACAACGACAAGCTTTACACGTGGTCATTAATTTCTTTTACTTTTGTATCCTTGGACTGGACTTTCTAAGAAGCCTATTGAACAAATTTGTTTAAACTTTTTAAAACGTCAAAGGATACTTTTTCCCAGGACTTTTTGAGAACGATACCTTTCGTATCTTCCCATGGTACATTGACTTTTTGGTGGGCACCCTTAAAGGTTGTTTCTTTGACAACTTCTTTAAGTGGCTCCCTCCTGTCAACGAACCTAATGTATACAGAGCTTTTGGCCTTCCAAAAGGGGGATTTAAAAGATGAGTTGAGAGAAGTGATAAAGACATCAGCATAAACCCTTTCAGGAACAGCGTTATCTAGCTCGACCCATTTTATCTTTTTGCCATAAATCCCTTTTAGAGAATTTTTTAACTTTAGAATCATTTCTTTTTGGGGTGGTTCACTTCTTTGGCCCCTCCGGTCTTCTATATGAACTAAAAGTGGAGGTTTACCTTTTTTGAAATTGAGAGGAGATTTGGCAACGAATTTGGGGTAAAAGGTTGGGGGGTTTTTACTTGCGCAGCCGAAGTTTAAAAGCAGCCCTAAAAAGAAGCCGAGTTGTATACTTTTTGGCATGTGAATCTCCTAAAACCACAAGTTAAGTCTTTATAGAATACCTTTATATTATGGAACATTTTTCAAAGTGCCTAGGCTTACTGAAGATACTGGACACTTTATCTTTTTCATGTTTTTTCAAAAAACGAATTATCTAGAAAAATGAGTGATAAGGAAAGAACTATGACTGTTCGTGTTAGATTCGCCCCCAGCCCCACTGGCTTTCTCCACATTGGTGGAGCAAGAACTGCTTTATACAGCTCTATATTCGCTAAAAAAAATAAGGGAACTTTTGTTTTAAGAGTGGAAGATACAGACCTTGAAAGAAGTAAAAAAGAGTACGAGGATTCTCAGATTGAGGATTTGAAGTGGCTGGGAATTGAGTACGACGAAGGCCCAGATAGGCCAGGTGAATGTGGCCCATACAGACAATCTGAACGGATTGAACTTTACAAAAAATACGCAACTCAACTTGTTGACCAGGGTTTGGCCTTTCCTTGTTTTTGTACAGATGAGGAACTAGACGCCAAAAGGAAAAAAGCTGAAGAAGAAAAGAGGGCCCCCCATTATGATGGGACTTGCCGAGACCTCGACCCGGAGGTCGCTAAGGCCAGGATTGAAAAAGGTGATAAGTTCACAATCCGCTTTAAGGTTCCTAAAAAAACAATTACAGTTAACGACCTCATTAGAGGGGAAGTTACTTTTCCAGATGATATGGTTGGGGACTTTGTCATTTTGAGGTCTAATGGCCTGCCAGTCTATAACTTCTGCTGTGTCATTGATGATTGGCTCATGAAAATGACCCATGTAATTAGAGCTGAAGATCATCTTCCTAATACGATGAGACAAGTCATGATTTATGAGGCTTTGGAGGCAGAGCTTCCTCAATTTGCCCACGTGTCGCTACTTGTTGGTCATGACAGGGCCAAGCTTTCTAAAAGACATGGCGCAACAAGTGTGACAATGTTTAGGGAGCAAGGTTACCTTCCTGAGGCCATGGTCAATTACCTGAGCCTTCTAGGCTGGAGCCATCCAGATGAAAAGGATGTTTTTACCAGAGAGGAGCTATTACTCCACTTTGATTTGAAAAGACTAGGAAAAGCAGCTGCGACTTTTGATATGGTCAAATTAGGTTATATCAATGGTCAGCACCTCAAGAATTTGTCTTCCAAAGAAATTCTTTCGAAAATAGATAGTTTTTTACCGAAGGATACGGCCTTTAAAAATCAAGAACCTTCTTGGAAGGAAGAGTTCGTAGACCTTTTTAAAGAAAAGGTCGATACCCTAGAAGGCTTTGGCCCTTTCATAGAGGATATTTTTAATTCCGAATTAAGAGATGATGAAGACCTAAAGGAAGTTCTGTCTTGGGAGACGACTCCAAAGATAAAAGAGTACCTTATCAATAAAGTCGACGAAGCTAAGAAAGAGGGTCTTCTCTTTTTAACTCCTGAGCTAATAGATGAATACCTGACGACTTTAAAAAAAGAACACAAGATAAAAGGGAAAAATCTTTTTAAGGGGACACGTGCCGTATTGACTGGCAGAGCAGAAGGACCAGACCTCAAAAGATTTGTGGCCCTAACTCCCCTTGAGGTTATTTCATCCCGCCTTCAGAAAATAGATGCTTGAGTGGTTCACTTCTTTTTCCCTAGAGTAAAAGGACCTTAATAGCGGGAACAATTTTCTCACCTAATGAGGCCGTCCTTGAATGCTATAATTTGTGTAAAGCGTTAAAAGGACAGGTCTCCCATGAACACTGTTGATTACAACACAAAGCTTGCCCGAAATAGAGATGATTATTATAGAACTTCCCGTCGGATGAAAAAAGAACACGAACGGGAACTCGATGCACAAGAAAAGATCTTTAAAACTCAGCAAAATAAACAGTTAAAGTCGCATCAAACTGCTATCAAAAATATTAATGAGGCAAACAGGGAGCATTTAAAAGAAACCTCCAATAATGCCAATAATCTTATTAAACAAAGAGAGTCAGAGACAAGAAAGCTTCTAAGGCAGATGAAAGATACCTTTAGGGAAGAAAAAGCTGATCAAAGAAGAGATTACAATAGGAAATTAAGAAATATTTCAGATGCCTATAGGAAAGCAGGGGCAGACCAAAAAGTTCATTATGATAGGACTATGGCCAAAACCAAAAGAAATGCGAAAAACATCATTGAAAGGAAAAGCAGAGAAAATTTGGAAGAACTTGATAGGTTTACAAAGGCTTCCGAAAAGACTTTAAAAGAAACAAAAAGGGAAATGAAAGCAGACCAGGAAGCATTACAAAAAGGTTGGCAAAATGAAAAAGAGTCCATTTTAAGAGATGCCAGTGAAAAGAACCTTCAAACGAGAAACAACTTTAATAAAAACCTCGAAGATTTAAAGAGGATTTATAGAAATGAGCTGGATTTTATTAACAAAAAGAATGCAAGAAATTTAGAAGATGCTAGAAAAAAAGATACCTCTGCCCTTGATAACCTTAATTTGACATTTAACGATAAACTTAATGGTTTAACAGATAAGTTTGAATATGAATTGAGAGACCTCCGCCATAAAAATAATCTTGAAAAACAACAAACAGAAAGAATTCATAAAAGCGAATTGCAGGCCAAGACTCAAGAAGCCGATGCTAAAATTAAAATTATTGGAGGTAAGGAAAAGCATGATGCAGAAACAAGAAAGCTTGTGGAAAAATATGAGCATAGACTGAATAAATTAAAAACCCTCATGAGGGACGATGGGGTTATTAGACTTCATCAACAAGAGCAAAGTGAAGAAGATTTTAAAGATGAAATTATGGATCAAAATCTTCAACACAAAGAATATATAGCGGATCTTAATGAAGACTTTGATCGAGTGACAAGAGATAAGGTTGAGAGAGGTCGTAAAGAACAGACTAAAATTAAAGACTCCTTTAGAAGAAAAATTAGGACAATGGAAGGGGAGCATGAAAGGGAGATGATACAAACCAATCGTCTTAGCAAGAAGAGATTGGAAAATGGTAGAGAAATCTTAAATGATACAATTAAGACCTTTTCTGATAGCAGTCTAAAAAATCAAGAAACTCTTCAGGAAGGCTTTAATAAAGAAAGAACAAACTTGAAAAGACAGGCGAGTAAGACATTATCTGAAGAGCTTGCGCGTACAAGGGATACTCTTGAGAAAAAATTAGACCGGACAATGGAATCTTATGAACATAGGCTTGATATCAAAGAAATTCAAAAGAAAGACCATGTAGACAAGCTTGAGAGAAGAATAGATTATTTAGAGGAAGTTATTAAGAATAAGGAGCAGGAGTATCAAACTTTTGAAACTCAAACGAGAGCAGATGACAGGCGTGAAATGGAAAACCGCTTGAAAGATCAAAAGGAAAACTTCACCCTGTCCAATAAGCAGCAAAGAAAGAAATTTGACGAAACTATGAGAGAGATAGAGAGAAAAAATAAAAGAGAAGTAGAAAAGCTGGTAAGGGATTATGAGAGGCAGCTCTCTGATCAAAATATTCGTAATCAAAGGAACTTGAAAAGAATTACGACAAAACATAAGGTTAATTACGATAAGGTCGTTAAAGATGCTCAAAATGAAAGAGAGGCCATTATCCAAAGCTATGAAGATAAAATAAGCAATATGAAGACTATTTATAATGAAAATATCGAGAGGTATCGAGACCTCAGTTCTCAAAGGTTAATGGAATCTGTAGATTAATGGACTGGTTTCTTAGCAGAGAAAAAATTCTTCAAATAATATCCAGGTTTTTCAAAGCCCTTCTTTTCCGTTAATATAGACGCCTCTTGGAGGGGGCATGAAAAAAACCACTATTTTTATTTTTTTAAATTTTACTCTATTTTTTTACCCTTCTTTTGTAAAAGGCAGTATTCAGAAGAATTTAATTAATGTTTTGCATTATAATATTAAAGAGCTGGACTCCAGGAAGATTAGAGAAAAAGACCAAAGTTTAATGAGCTCCATTGAACTATTGAAAGAAATCCCCTTTGATATACTTTCTTTAAATGAAATTCAATATGACTTTCCTGGTATCCCTTATGAAAGTTTTATAACAAGAGGACAAAATTTAGTTTTGATAGGGCAGTTGTTGGGAGGGTCTTTAAAGGGTTGGCCTCAGCTTTTTCACCCAGGCAATACAGGGGTTAATGCGAGGAAGAGGGATGATGGGACTTATTTTCCTGATTTGAAGAAATTGGTCGCTAGAAGTTACGCTGACCCCATAAATTTTGGCGTTTTTCCTGGTCAATATGCAACGGGAGGAGTGAGCCGCTTTCCTGTTAAAGAGGTCCACTATATTCATAAAATTATTTGGAAAGATGCTTTTCCCAAAAGAGTTTTGTCTTCTTATAAAGACGCTCATGGAAACCCTTTGCCTAAAAATATGCCCCTATTTGATAAAGTTTTTATTCATGCCACTTTAGACGTTAAAGGGCAGGACCTTCACCTTATTTTACTTCACACTGTTCCTTCATTTAATTTTGGAAATCAAAACTCTGTTAATATAGTGAGAAATAGCGATCAACTTCGATTTTTAAAAAGTTATTTGGAAGGGAAAAGACTTGGTTCAGAAAGTAATAGTGAAGGCCTCCCCTTGAATGCACCTTTTATAGTTATGGGAGACCTTAATGTCGATTATAGAGATTCTAAAAAAGAAGGTGCTTTGGTCATAAAATCTCTTTTAGAGTCCAAAAATATTAAAGGTCTTAAAGTTGACCATACTTACGAAAGTGAGGGATTTGCCAAAAGGCCAAACAAGCTTCTCTTGGATTATATTCTTTATGGTGGTCAGGGTTTAAGTTTAAATAAGGGGGGTGTTTATGGTCTGCCTTCCGGTAAGGTTCATCTGGGTTGTAAGAAACCGAGGCTTCCCATGCCTGGTAAGGTCATGGTTTCTTATAAAAAACGAGGGAAAAGTTGTTTTTTAGAGATGAATAAACCGTATTTTTTGGCCAAAAAGGCTTCGGATCATTTTCCACTTTATGCTCAGTTTTCGCTTGAAAAGGAACTTTGATTTAAGAAGTGTAAAAGTCAATGAAAGTTATTTAGCTCCACTGAAAATCTTCCCTGGTCATGGCTTTTATCTTTAAAAAGAGGTCAATTTGGGGCATTTTGTCATCTAATCTGTCAATATGCATAAAATTTAAGGACTTTTCTTTTATGAAACCTAGATCGAATAGTTTATTTTTCTCTTTGTTCATTACTCTTAATTGCCTTTTTTTAGTTTCCTGCGGACCTGAATCCTTTAATCAAAGCTTTGAAAAGAATCGGCCAAAATCCGTCAAAGGTCATGTTTTTAATGGGACTCAAGTAAAAGAGGGTGAAGCACCATTTGTTGTCGCCTTAGTTAGTGAGGGAAGAGTTTTTTGTTCTGGAGTCCTCCTCCATCCAAGGCTCGTGGCAACAGCGGCCCACTGTATAAGTGAAGATAAAAAGCCTTTTACCAAAAAAATAAAAGTATACACAGGTCCTGGGAAAGAAAACGGATATGTAGACGCTCAGTTTAATATTGTCAAAGCAGCT
>DKQD01000085.1:6233-6406 GCA_002474345.1 Bacteriovoracaceae bacterium UBA7317 | reverse complement strand
TTTCTTCTTAGCAGTTTTCTTCTTTGCTACCTTTTTCTTGGCAACTTTTTTCTTAGTAGTTTTCTTCTTGGCTACCTTTTTCTTGGCAACTTTTTTCTTAGTAGTTTTCTTCTTTGCTACCTTTTTCTTGGCAACTTTTTTCTTAGTGACCTTTTTTTTGGCTACCTTTTTCT
>DKQD01000085.1:0-5881 GCA_002474345.1 Bacteriovoracaceae bacterium UBA7317 | reverse complement strand
AGCTACTTTTTTGGCTTTCTTTTTTTTTATTACTTTTTTCTTGGCCACAATAAGATCCTTTTTTATTGGAAAAAGTTTTGGCTAGAATTATATATACAAAATTTAAAAATTTTCAAGTTCTTTTCATTATTTGTTAAAAATCTAAATTAGGAAAGTCTTGCTTGATACCCAGGGTTCCAGGGTCTTGAGGGTCAAGAGGATTGAGAAATTCGGCTTGGTTTGTTCCATCAAGTCTGAGAACGGCACCAGTTTCATGATAGATGTTTCTTTCGTGAAAAATATTGTTTTCTCCAACAATATATTTTTTTAGAGGAGTTAATTTTGTAGAGTAGAAATTTCTGTGCGCCAAGCTATTGGTAACACTACTCATTTCAGGAAATGGGTGAATAATTTGTCCAGTATTATCAACACCTTGCCTTGGTCCAGGCATAAATGCCGTCATGAGATCTGTATTTCTTAAATTAGTTGGTTTTGAATAGGCAGACCTATAATAAAGGCTGTAAGAATTATCCGTTTCTCTTTTTCTTTCCCAGTAATTTTTTAAAGATTCAGCAAAAGGTATAATACCACAAAGCTCTTGGGCATCTGTCGGTGAAAAAAAGTAAGCGTATTTAGCCGCAAGACTACTTTCTTCGCAGGGAGTTTTAAGAGTGGCTTTAACAGATGTTATTTCAGCAGGCACTCCTTCTGGAAAAATGGAACTAGCAGCCTTTTTATAAAGGTCTCCGCCATCCTTCTTAAGAATACTTTCTGATGCTTTTCGTAATGCTGCAAGAAAGGATGTTATAGAAGGCTCATTTTCTCTCAAGTAGTCGCTGAGGACATTTACTATATCTTCCTCATTTTTATAAAGTCCAGATTCTGAAAAAAGGGGTGCAAATAAAGAGTAAGAATCTTCCCCAACAACAGATATCTGAGAGACAGAGTTTATATTTTCACTTTTATTTCCAGCCGTAGGTATAAGGTAATTAAGAGCTTCATACTTCGTTGGGCCTCTGACTTTTCTAATGGCCTTATAGTATTGATCTGCCGCAATTGTTGTACCTCCTTCTACAAGACTATGAAGATGGTCACTAAAGGCCTTAAATTGATTTTTATTATAGAGACCCTTGTCTTCTAGTGGGTTTAAAGTTCCATTATAGTCCAAAACCCCTTCGATACTAATCAAGGGTTCACTTCCTTGTTCTTGTGGCTCCATTTCACCTTCCACCCAGTCGTAAAGCAGATTTGGTATTGCAAACTTTGGCACGCCAAGTTTTGGGTGACCTCCAATAGAGTCAGATTGGTTTTGAACCCAGAAATCGTTAGTGAAAGGTAGTGGCGCGCCGGCGTCATAAGTAGACGAACCCGATTGAGTATTTAAACCGATGATATAAGGAAGAGATCTAGATTTATTTCCAGAAATGAGAGGTGTGACAGCTTTATTATCTTTAATATCAAAAAGTTTAGGACCAACTCGACCTCCAAAAGGCTTTGCTGAAGCATAAGCTTGTAACCTAATACCATTACTGGAAAATGGGAAAAAAAGTCCCAAGAAATCCGCTTCAGCCTTTACCGCATAATAAGTTAGTACCTGAGGGTTTTTTATAAACCCGAAAACGTAAGCTGGGACTGGTATTCCAGTATAAGATGCCGCGCATGCTCCTTGTCGGTCAACTCCTGAGCCATCAGCATTTTTCTCAGTTGTAGTTACAAAAAAGGAAAAAAAGGTTACGTAATTAAGGGGATAAATTTGAAGGTCTAAATAACTTTTTTGAGAAACGGCTAGAGCATTTGGTGTTGGGAAACGAGCACTCGATGGGATGAGATAACCACTCAAGGTATCGCTAGGAGCATTGAAAGGGGTTGGAGACAGTTCTGTGATTTTTAGTGTGCCAGAAAAGAGGTCTGTATTGTTATCCCCTCCTTTTTCAGACCCTCCTGATAGGTTTTTATACGCAGACCAGAAGGCTTTAATAGGCCTTTCATTAATGGGAATATTGGCACCGTTATCTAAGTCGCTTACAGGAGTGCAACCACCATCTCCATTTAAGCAAATACCATTATTTATTGGAGGCCTATTGACGATCATTTCGAGATTTCTCATTCTAAGAGCTAGTTCAAATGCTTGAGGCCATGCTCCCATAAGGTCTGTGGCAATATTGGGGCCTTGCGAGGCAGCAGGATCTTCTGGAGGAACACCAAAAGCCCATTTGATAGCAACAAAAAAGTTTTTTTCTGCCATATCAGAACAATTTTTTGCTTTGTCTGTGACAAGCTGATTTACCATTGTTTCATGAATTTCTTGGATGCCTGGGATTCCTACTGATTTAAAAATGGGAAGACCGGGGGGCTTTTTTATCTGGCAGATATTGACACTTGGAGACCATTTTATGCATATGGAAGGTATATTAAACTTATCTATACTTCCTTGATCTGTGTTGTTGCCAAAAGGATTACTCCTAAAGTTCATATTTGTAGGATGGGGCTGTCCTAGCTTTGGATCAGAGCTCTCGATTCCCGCACTGAGAGTTTTGTCTAAGCTGAGTTGTCCCAGTACATAGTACTTAAACATCCACTCTTTATAGGTATTTCTAAGCTCCCAATTTAGATATGAGATATTGGTAAGCTGCCTTGCCTGTGTCGCAGCCCCAGACCAAGCAGCTGCATCAACGGCATTTTGTAAGTTGATCTTGGCCTTAACAAAGAGTCCAATATTTATTATAAATGCTAATAATGTCATCAGAATGACAAGGCAAATACCTAAAAAAATACTTAGCTGTCCTTTATCAGATGTTTTTTTGAGGCTTTGCTGTTTTTTTTGCATTTTTGCCTTATTTATCTTCTTGAGCTTTTTAATAACTCTTACAACTAATGCTAAAAGAGGAGGTAGAGAGGGTCAATTCTCTTCTCTTTTGTTTTCAAATTCTCTCATTCTAAGGCAGGAAAAACTGCCCTCTGGGAAGACGCATGAGCTATCCATTAAAATAGAAGTTGTTATGATAATTTCAAAACCTCAATTTAGGTGGTTTTATGAGTATTGGAATTGATGTTAAGCCTCTTGAAGAGAGGGTCTATCGTTACAAACAGCCTTTTAAGAGCTTTTATTGCCCCCTTTGTCGAACGAAAAGAAGTATCATTCATAATTTCAGGCTTACGAAGGGCAACTTTTTTCAAATTGTTCTTATCACTATCGTTATTAATATTTGTGTTTTTCCTTTTACAGGTGCGAAAGGTCTTTTTTTTATTTTTCCGGTTTGGGGAGTCTTTGAGTTTGTAAAAAGGTCTTTATTTAAAAAAGAAATAGCTTGTCCTCATTGTGGTTTTGATGCATCTTGGTATAAAAGGGATGTAAAGGTGGCAAGAAAAATAGTAGAAGAGTTTTGGTTAACTAAGGCTGGGCAGAGCTCAGCGCTAAAAGATGAAAAACTGGAAGCTGAAGCTATTTCTTAATGTCATTTTTTTTTCAATTGCTCAGAAATTTTCCTCACATTTTTGCAAAGCTTCTGTTATTCCAACTTTCTAACTTAGTTCGTTATAAGGATTTTTGCTTCTTTCTTAGCGGTGAAGGAAAGAAATTTCTTTTAAATTAGCTTTTAAAAGCTTATGGTTTTGCATGATTTTTGCTAGAGAAATAAGTGATTCGAAGAAGAATTTTCTAATTGTAAGGAGAACGAATTATGAGTGGCGTAAATAAAGTTATTCTTCTTGGGCGTTTGGGTCAAGACCCTGAATTAAAATATACTCCATCTGGTGCTGCTGTGTGTAACTTTTCTGTGGCAACTTCTGAAAGTTGGGCCGATAAAAGTGGGCAAAAGCAGGAGAAAACAGAGTGGCATAGAGTAATTGTTTGGGGAAAATTAGGTGAGCTTTGCAATCAGTATCTTGCGAAGGGAAGGCAAGCTTTTATTGAAGGATCCTTACAAACGAGAAGTTGGGAAGGTAAAGATGGTTCTAAAAGATATACGACTGAAATTGTTGCAAGAAACGTTCAGTTTGTAGGTGGCCAGGCACAGCCTTCCGAAAGAGGCTCCTCTCAATCTTCTGGCAGCGGTTATGAGAGTAATTTTGGAGGACCTCAGGGATCTTCACAAGCTTCTTCTGGGGGGCAAAATCAGTTTGGTGATAACCAAAGCTATAATGTTTCAACAGAAACAAGCTTTACAGCAGACGATATCCCTTTTTAATCTTATTGCTTGCTTATAAAAAACTAAAAACTCTGGCCTTTATGAGGGTCTAAAGATTTTTTATTTTTGGCCACTTTTTCTTATTAAGTCACTACTGTCCTTTAGGAAAAATCCGATATGGGTTGTAGAAAGCCCTAAAAGGAGAGGTGGCTTGATGAGACAAGTGGCATCCGACTCGCATTTTTTTTCTGTTCCAAAAGAGCTTATTCCCGTTGAAAAAGTAGTACCTTACAATATTTATATCAACTCCTCGGCTGATGATAAAAGGCTTCGTTATGTACGGATATACCCAGCGGGAGAGGTTTTGACCGGGAGTGATCTTTTATCTTTTGAGAAAAAATATGCACAATTATACGTCCATGAGTCTGAAAGGGATATTTATCTGGATACATTGACCGACTTTTCTAATGTAAGCAGGAAAGAAAAGATGGAGGTGGTGAAGGGAAATGCTGTGTGCCACCTTTCGAGCATTTTTCTGAGGAAAGGTTCGAAAGATAATGAAAACTTAGGGTATTTTATCAAAGAATGTAGATCCTCAGTAGAAAGCCTCTTGGAGTTAACACATTGTAATGACATTGGTGATATCCAGAAATTAATAGGAACCCTAAGTTTTCATGATTTTTATACTTTTGATCATTCAATTAATGTGTCCATTTACTCGATGGCATTTCTAAAGGCCATAAAACCCAGTGCAGAGAGGAGAAAGCTCATTAGTTTAGGCTTGGGAAGTTTGTTCCACGATTTAGGAAAAATTAAAGTGCCGACAGAGCTTATAAATAAAGCTGATAAATTATCTGAAGAGGAGTTTTGCCTTATAAAAAAGCATCCAGAAGAAGGGCACGATATTTTTTTAAAGCATTTTAATGATGTAAAAGATCTAGAGGTTCATGCCATCAAGAGGATAATTTTAGAGCACCATGAAAACTTCGATGGCTCAGGATACCCTCTGGGATTAAAGGGAGAGGAAATACATTTTTACGCAAGAATAGTGGCGATTGCGGACTTTTTTGATGCGGTTACAACCAAGCGCTCTTACCACAAAGCTATGAGTCCCCAGGTGGCCATCGACCTTATGAACAAGACTGCAGGAAAGAAAGTTGATCCAAAGCTTTTCGAGCTTTTTAGAAGTGCTTTTAACCTCGTTGGTACAAAAGAGAAGGATTATCTGGAATTGGAGGAAGGATTTGATCCATGCCAACCTCAGAATGTTCTGCCCCTTAAGTCGTTTAAGGCCAAGAAGCAGAAGAGTGATATTTTCAGTAAGGAAGATAAAGATAAAAAGGCAGCTTAATTGTCTTTCTTTTTAGGTGCTTTTTCTTGCTCTTTTGCAGCTTTAGGTGCAATTGGAGCTTTTTCTTCTTGTGCAGAGTCTGAGTTTAGTGGAGCTGCTATGGGAGCTTCAGAGTCCAGAAGAGAGGAGTTTGTTTTTGCTCCCTGAAGTCTCGCAAGATAAACAGAAAGGCCTAAAAAAATAACAGAGAGGCCTATTGTAATTTTACTAAGAATATTTCCTTGCTGTGAGCTTGTAAAAACAGTTTCAGTGTTTCCACCCATGAGGCCCGCCTCAGCACCTTTTCCAAACTGAACAAGAATCACGAGGATGAGAAGAACGGATACTATACCTTGTATAATCATGAGAGTCTGAATCATATTTATTTCCACCTTTCTAAGGGAGTCTTTGAATTAAACCTGCGGCAGTTAAATTATCCTCATTA
>DKQD01000041.1 GCA_002474345.1 Bacteriovoracaceae bacterium UBA7317 | reverse complement strand
TTGCAAAGTTAGAATTGAAAATAATGAGAGCAAAGTTAGGAAACTCCAAAGAAAAATAACCTAGCTTGGGGGATTCAAGCCATCTTAAGTAGCGGCCAAAGTTATTTGGCATTGAAGTTTTTTTACCTCTTTCTCTATAAAAAGCATGATTTCCGAGGGCAGCGACGATGGGATATTTAGAAAGGTAAGATTTCCCTGCTTTAAAAAAGGAAACCCAGTCATCATCTTTTCCGCCATTTTGAACAACATCACCCGTATTAAGAACAAAAGAAATTTTTTGTTTTTTCATTTTTTTTGCGATCATCTCTCCAAGCTTTTGATGACGCTTATTATTTTCCTGAGTGTCTGACATCATAAGAAATTTAAAGGAGGTGCGACCGTCGCCGCAAGAGAAGGCCTTCAAAAAATGACTTTCTAAAATAAGTTCAGGGTCATCATGGGAAATAAGTTTGTACTCTAAAGACTCCCCACATTTTTGAGCTCCAAGTTTAAAGGTATAAACCTTTTTCTTTGAAACTTTTAAAACCCTTTCTTGAACTTCATCACCAGATTGAGTTCCTCTCTTGATCTTTAAAATTAATTTTTGAGCTTTATTTAATTTAAATTTAAGGAGGACCTCACCTTTGTCAGTTCTTAAAGTATAAGGCCAAATCTTGAAAAGATCCTCAGTTTCCCCGGCATTAAGCAAAGGGTTAAAGAGAAAAAAAGTTAAAACTATACACAACAACTTACTACAATGAAATTCTCGAATCATTACGCAGCCTTTTTTTAAATTACCAAAATTTTTAATTTAGGAGATAATAGTACGGACAATGAAAGAAAACTAGTTCTTTAGGAAGAAAGTTTTACAATGGACCTACTTTTGGCACTTAGGACAATAAAATGTTCCCCTCGTTGCGAGAACTATTTTTTTGACAGGAACATCACCACACAATTTGCAAAGCTTTTGTCTAAAAACTACGAGTCCATCAAAAAACTCACCAGCATTTCCTAGGACATCACGATAACCCGTTGTCTTTGTAAAAGTAAGACCATTTTTTTCAATGGACTCAGAAACGACTTTCTTAGTGGCCCAAACCATTTTTTTGGTTTCTTCTTTTGTAATCGTTTTGCAACGCCTTGTAGGCCTTACATTACAGTGGGCCAATATTTCACAAGCTAAATAATTTCCTATGCCGGCCAACTTTTCTTGCTCTAAAAGAAGAGGCTTGATTTGACGGTCGGGGTACTTTTTTAAAATATCCCTCAAAATTTTCTCGTTAAACTCTTCCGTTGTTACATCAACCCCTACTTTGGCAAGCTCTCTCTTAGTGACTTCCTGATAACCTATATGCATTTTGCCAAACCTTCTGGCATCAACATAACTCAAAAAGACCTTTCCTTGAGATGAAGTGCAGTAGAGTTGCAGGTGGTTATGCTTTTTTTTATTTTTTTCTTCACTTACCTCCCAGGAACCAGCCATTCCAAATCGGCTGACAACAGTCTTTCCGTCACCCAAATGAAAAATAAGAACTTTTCCTTTTCTTTCCAAAGAGGAGATGGTCAAACCCTTTAAAGAAAACTCTTCAGTTTTGAGGATAGACGCAAGTTCTGGAGTTCTTTCAACTTTGTTTATTTTTAAAGGAAGAAAGTCAGAGAGACCTTTCCTCACTGTCTCTACCTCGGGTAACTCGGGCATAGTGTTCCTAATGTTTGATAATGAGTCTTTTTGATTAAGCCTATCTTGAAAGGAATATAGCTAATATGAAGCCAATTTTCGAGTAGTTTCAACTCAAAAGGTAAAAACCTTATCTAAGAGTGACTTCAGGCTTTAACAGAAGGATCCGATCCAACTTCAAGCTATTGAAATCGTTCTAACTTATAAATTTCGTGTTTTAAAATGCATAGTTTAATTTACATTTTTTCCCAATTTGTATAGTTTAATTTACATAAGACTATCATTAATTGAAGACAATATGGGAAATCTAAAACCAAAACTTTTGATTACAAATAACGTTCACATTTTACGAGCTGAAAAAAAACTCACACAACAGCAGCTAGCAGATGAAGTTGGTGTTACGAGGTTAACGGTCAGTTCATTGGAAAAAGGAAATTATAACCCTTCCCTAGAACTGGCACTTCGAATCTCAATCTTTTTTGAGAAAAGCATTCATGAAGTTTTTATTGTGGAAGAGGGTAGCTGAAATATTTAAAAGCGCAGTTAAATTTTCTTAGTTTTTCTTCCCTTGCTGCTTCGCCCTTATTCTTGTTTTTATCCCTTTTTACTGTTGAGGTCGGTAAGGCCCCAAAAAGGAATCTCCAAAAGAAAAAAGATAAAAAGGTTAGAATCATTATTCAATATACGGGTCTTCCTATGACTCATAGTGAAATACAGTTAATTATTATTCTTTGGCAATTGGATAGTTTCCACTTATTTGTAAGAGGACAACTGTATTCATAGACTCAGGTTTTTAATAGCAAACTAAAAAGGCTTCCTAGACCTCTGTTCCTTGTATAATGCATAGAAGTATGATACTAAGCATTCTTTAGAGCATTTTAGAAAAACTAAATGAAAAGGACCATAAGGGCCATGAACGATAATATAGACTATGTTGAAGTCACAATAAATCAATCCGTTGCAGTATTGATCGACGGTAATAATATAGAAAGAAGCATTCACTCTATAACCAAGAATCAGGAAACAATGCTTAATTTCGATACCTTGATCCCCAGACTGCTTGATAATAGGGGCCTTAATAGGCTCATCTATTTTAGAGAAGGTAAAAATATCTCTTCCAAGCTCTCAGACAGGCTCCATCAGTATTACCACGGCTCAGTCGTTCCTTGTCACAAAAGTGCAGACATTCCTCTATCCATTAAGGCAACCCAACTTGCCAGCAAAGTTGATACAATCATCATTCTTTCTGGTGATGCTGATTATGTTGAGCTTGTCCGCCATCTAAAAGGTGAAGGTGTTAGGATTGAAATAGCAGCTGTGGAGGAAACAACATCTTCACTTCTTAAAGAAGAAGCCGACTATTTCCATGCCATTGGATCTAAGGATTGGTTTACACTCAATAAGGGAAAGAAAAGCCCCAAGAAACACTATACCAAAAAGAAAACAAAACCCCGAAACCAAGAAAAATAGTTTTAAAAGACAAACTTGGATAGCACCCAATTATTTTTAAAGACTTAGGATTTTTTCCAAAGGGAATAGAGTGCGTAAGCAGCTAGAACAAGAGAGTGCTTAATTTCTCCACTTTTTATTTTGTCTTCAAATGACCTGAGACTTGTTAATTTAACATCAATCTCTTCCATTGGGTCTAAGTTTTGATCGGAAGTTTTTTTACAATTCATGGCCAAATATGTTGTACAGTCGTTTGTCATAAAAGCTGGATTGGCCTGGACACTTCCCAAAAGATGCCACTCGTCGCTAGTGTAACCTGTCTCCTCCAGAAGTTCCCTTTGGGCACTCAATTTAACGTCTTCTCCAGAATTAACTGCACCTCCTGGGATTTCTAAAGTCAAATCATCTACCCCATGCCGATATTGTTCAACTAAAATAAGATTACCAGCTTGATCGAAAGCTAAAATATTAACCCAAGGAAAACATTCAATAACATCAAAGCCTCCCTCTTTATCACCCCCAGGAGAACTTCTTATCTTTTTGTGATAACGGAAAATGCGACCAGATAAAACATGCTGAGATTCTTTCTCTACCCACTTTTGAACCAACTTAAACGTCCTTTTTTATTTTATTTTTAAAATCTTGATAATAGAAAATGTGAAGAATTCTTTTTTAAGAAAAATATGATTAAATTTCAATCAAAAAAACACCATGATCAGGATCTTGTTCCTCAGAGATTTTTTGATTGTATTCACCTAAGTGCTCTAAGTAGCGGTCGAAACCTTCTTCACCAAAAACACTTTTTAATTTTTCAAAGTAATTGCCTTTAATTTTATTTTGAAAATATTCTTGTTCATGATTTGGCTCTACAACATAACCTTCGCCAAATTTATCTTCCATATACTCGTGAAAGTCTTCCATTGCAGAAATTTTTTCTTCCTCGTATTCATCTCTCAAACGGTCATATTCCTCTTGTTTTTCAACAGTTAAACCTAATTCATTTATCATAAAATCGGACATTCTCTTTTTCCAATTTTTTTCAACTCCATCAAAGTAAACTTCTAGCTGATCAATATCTTCATCAGTTATTGTATCAAGTCCTTCTATTTCAGACTCAAGAGGATCCATTGGATCAGTTTGAGCTCCATTAAGCTGAGAACCTTCTAGATAATCATCTTCACGTACATCAGATTTGCTAGGAAGAAGCTTCTCCGAACCATTCAATTCAGCTTTAATAAGTTGTTTCGTTCTAGATGGTTTAACTAGATTTGGTCTTTTTGAAGAGAGCTTAGAAGATACATTTTGAACAAAAAAAGTCTTCTCTCTCTCTTCAACAATAAAAGGAGTAGGAGTCATCTCCTTTACGTTGACTAAAAAATAGATTCCTACTAATAAAATAAATATGCCTATTATGGCTTTTGCCAGTCTCATGAGCGCAAGTCTACCTACTTAGGCACTTATAGTCGAGAAATTGTCAACAAATGAGAAAAAGTTATCTTAAATTAGTACTTTCAAAAATTTTACTAGCAGAGTTGGCGATAAAACCCTGAAAAACCTCTCCAGAAGGAAGCTTATACCGTTGAGCGAACTCATAATAACAGGTACTTACATCGAATTCCCCCTCTTTAAAACTGACAACCTGAGTATCGGCCATAATAGAGGATTGCTCTAAAAAGTCCTCAGGAGAGCCTTTAACATCCCCCCCGCTCTCATTTAAGGAAAACCCATGACCCTTAAGAAAATCATTCATTTTTCGAATTGACGTCAATTTTTTAAGTGGGTTTATAAAAACTGTAAAGTGATTGGCCCGAAACCCCATGGCCAAGAGCCAGGCTGCATACTCAGACTCTTTCCTAAGTACTTGATAATCTTCATAAATCAGTTGATCTTTCCAAGGAAGGGTTAAGTTGTATAACTCTCTAAAAGTGGCTCCGATAGGCACATATTTAAGAACTTTTTCAACAATATCCTTAAAAGGAGTGCTGAAGGATTCCAAGTCCAGTTCACTAATAAAAATCTTTGGTAATGAGGGGGTTCCTCTATTTTCAAAATGATTGGCCCTAAGCTTTTTTTCTGGAAAGCTATAATCTCCCTTTTTTTCATACCCCTGTTCACAAAAATATTCCTCAAAGACCTTTAAACCTACGCGGTCATCCGAAAAGGTCCTAAGAGCAATATGGTCGTTGACGATATCCTCTCCCTCTTTTTTTAAGAGGTCATTTATTTTTTTCGCTGAAGGAGTTATTTCAATATAATCATCCCATGATTTCTTAAAAAACTTATCAAGATCCACTTAGACCTCCCCTAAAGTTCAAATTAAACGGAAGCACAATGATAGAAATTCTTTAATTTTTAATTTATTAATTCCACCTTTTTGCGGTTATAAAGCCAGGGACCTCACGTCCATAAATAAGGTCAGTTAAAGTTTTTCCCGTATTAAAAGCAAGCCCTAAACCATGGGCCGTGAAACCACCTAAAAAATAAGTTTGATTATCAGAAGGAAGCGCACCTACCATTGGTTGCCCGTCAGCACTAAAACCCATCACACCTGACCATCGATGAGTGATCTTTTTTTCTTTACAAGCAGGTAGGTGCTTTTGAAGGAACTCCTCCAAAGCAACTTGTATGACGTCTGTGACTTCATCACTTAAACCAACCTCAACGTCCTTTTGAAGCTGACGAAAACCTCCAATAATCAACTCACCAGTTGGAAGCTGCCTAAAGTAATCGAGGACAAAATTAGCATAACAAGGTCCTTCCATAAAAGGAGCTATTGGTTCAGTGATAAGGATCTGTCCACGTGTTGGAAATATTTTATCTTCAAAATAAGTGCTTAAGTTTTTTGAATATCCATTCGTAGCAAGAATGACCAAGGAAGTATGAAAGTGGGCCTGGTTTGTTTTAACGATTCTTTGATCACCAGCGGAATCGATAGAATACACCTCATTGTGTTCATAAAAGGAAACGTTTCCTCCCCCTTTCATTTCACTTCTTATTTTTTGAAGAAGCTTAATTGGGTTTACAGAGGCATCGTCACAATATTTGATTCCTCCAACAAAACCTTCAGCCCCCAGACGGGAACGAACTTGCCCCTCATTAATCAATTCAACTTCAATGCCTAATGAGCTCATAAGGTTTGCAGTCTTTTGAAGCT